>NZ_VRUX01000662.1:0-2182 GCF_008039885.1 Methylobacterium sp. WL103 | reverse complement strand
TTCCCCGCGAGCGTCTCGACGACCGAGCCGAAGCCGGCGACCGCGATACCGCCGAACGGCGCGACGTCGGCCACCACCCTGCCGGCCGGCGCCCCCTCGGCACGGACCGGACCTGCGACCGGCTCTTCCGCGAACCTCGCCGAGCCCGGACCGATGCCGGCGGGCACCGCAAGCCCCGTCGTCCTGCCGCAGCCCCTTCCTCCGGGCAGCCCGAACGAGGATGCAGAAGCCAAGGCCCGCCGGTTCGGCTGACCGGACTGGGCGCAGGTCCGAACCCTGCCCCGCATCGGGCTTTCATCGGACAGCTATCTCGATCAAGCGTCCTGCAGCACCAGATTGTCCGACAGGACGGGACCGAGCCGTGACTTGGCGCGTTTGACCCGGGTCAGGTCCGTGTCATGGGCGGGGAAATGGCCTGGATGTCGCAGGGCATTCGCTTCCCTGGACGACCCGGATCGATTATTTGCCGGGTAACTATTCGATCCGAGAGGCTTCGCCGCTGTTCCATCCCCGTTCCGGTCCTGGAAACCGCATCGTCCTGGCCGCGACCGGGCCGCACGTGATTGCGCGCCATGCACGCTTCGGCGCGTCCGCCCGGGGGCGGCGGGCATGACGACGATGCCGCTTGACGACGAGCGCGAGGCGCGCCCGCAGGTCGGGGCGCTGCCGTTCCGGCGCGAGCCCGACGGGAGCTACAGCGTCCTCCTCGTCACCTCCCGCGAGAGCCGGCGCTGGGTGATCCCGAAGGGGTGGCCGATGAAGGGGCGCAAGCCGTTCGAGGCGGCGGCACGCGAGGCCTACGAGGAGGCCGGCGTGCTCGGGCAGATCGGCAAGCGGCCGCTCGGCTTCTACCTCTACCAGAAGCGCCTGAAGAACCGCGATGCGGTGCTGTGCCAGGTGAAGGTGTTCCCCCTCGAGGTACGCAAGCACCGCAAGAGCTGGCCGGAGCAGCACGAGCGCGAGCAGCGCTGGTTCACGCCGGCCGAAGCCGCCGAGGCCGTCACCGAACCCGGCCTCGCGGCGATCATCCGCGCGGCGCTGAAGAAGGACGGCCGCGCCAAATCGTGAGCCGTCCGGTCGATTGCGCCGCCAGGACCGCCAGACGCGATTGCCAAGCCGCCGCCGATCCCTTAAAGCCCCTCTCGGTTGGACGGAGACGCCCCCTCGCGGGCCCCGAAAAGCCGTCGCTGCGGTAGCTCAGTGGTAGAGCACCTCATTGGTAATGAGGAGGTCGTGGGTTCGATCCCCCCTCGCAGCACCATCCATCACACCTCGCAAGATCAACGCTCGACCTCTCCGCAGGCGCCCGATACGGGCGCCTTTTTTGCGTCGGCAACATCGATGTCCGACCGCCCGTGCCGTCGATTGCCGCCGGACCGGCGACCGGCTCTCTCGGCTGACAGGTCGGCGAGGTCGGCACCTCTCGGACGACGCACCCCCTCGACGCTTGCCCCAACGTGTGGTTGCTGACCGCACCGGCCTTCTTCGAGCCGGACCAGGGAGTGACCATGCGAACCAACGGCGCCATCCTCGCCGCGCTCGGCTGCGCGCTGTGCGCCGCGCCCGCGGAGGCCCGCATCGTCGGGATCGACGTCACGGCGGTCGAGCCCTTCGCCGACGGAGCCATGTTCGGTGCGGCCGGCGCCTACGAGCGCGTCGTCGGCACGGCCCGCGGCGAGCTCGACCCGGCGGACCCAGCCAACGCCGGCATCGTCGACATCGCGCTGGCGCCGCGAAACGCCCGCGGCCTGGTCGAATACAGGACCGACCTCTTCATGCTGCGCCCGAAGGACCCCGCCCGCGGGAGCGGCACGCTGCTGTTCGAGGTGCTGAACCGCGGCCGCAAGTTCCTGTTCAACTGGGTGCTCGACGCGCCGGCGCAGGCGGCCCAAGCCGTCAACGATCCGCGCTCCGCCGCGGATGCCGGAACCGGCCTCGTCCTGCGCCGCGGCGACACGGTGGTCTGGTCGGGCTGGGAGGCGGACGCCCTGCGCCAACAGGGCGGCATGGCGATCGACGTTCCTGTGGCGACGCGCGACGGCAAGCCGATCGTCGAGACGGTGCGCGACGAGCTCGTCAGCGCCACGCGCGGGCCGCCCGAGGCGCCGTTCTACCTCACCTTCAAGGCCGCGAGCCAGGACAAGGCCGCGAGCCCCGACAAGGCCGGCGCGCAGCTCACCGT
>NZ_VRUX01000661.1:0-2187 GCF_008039885.1 Methylobacterium sp. WL103 | reverse complement strand
GGGCGGCGAGCTGGGCGCCGGCCTGGGCGATGCGGTCGCGCACGCCGGGATCGGTCGGCAGCCCGTCGGTGAAGTCGGGGTCGGAGCCGTAGACGGTGGTCGGCACCTGCAGGGCGCCGAAGAACCCGAACAGCGGCCGGAAGGAATGCTCGACCACCAGCGCGTGGCGGGCGCCGCCGCCTGTGGCGACGATCGCGACCGGCTTGTTGGCCAAGGCCAGCGGGTCGATCAGGTCGAAGAGGTGCTTGAACAAGCCGGTGAAGCTGCCCTTGTAGACCGGCGAGCCGACGACGAGCGCATCCGCCCCCTCGATCGCCTCGACCACGCGGCGGGCCGGCAGCGACAGCGCATCCCGCGACCAGGCCGCGCCGAGGCCTGTGCCGGCGTCGACGAGGTCGAACAGGCGCAGGTCCAAGCCGCCATCCGCCGCGGCGGACTCGCCCACGGCCTCGACCAGGGCGCGGGTCTTGGACGGGCGCTGGAGGTTGGCGCTGAAGCCCACGAGTTTTGGTCGCGTCATCGTCAAGGTCTCGTCTCGAATTGAGGGTGTCGCGGGACAAAGACGGGGCTGGAGGGCGAAGGCCGCCCCCATCGTTCCGGACCCTGCCGCGATGTCCTCCTGAAGGTGAGGCGTGCGGCCTGCGCGGTCAATGAAACGTTCTTGCAAAAGAACGCGGCGAACGAGGCGAACGTCTTCTCAAGCGATCGGATCGAGGGGTTTTGTTCTCTCGGACGTGAGTACGAGGCGAAATTTGCAATCATCCCACGCATCGGCGGACTGAAACGTTCTTTAAGAAGAACGAAGTGGGTGCGATGCCGTTTCTCCACGGGCGGCCCCGCCTCCTGGATGCCCACGATGGAAGGTTTCTCCCGCCGGACCTGCGGCCAGTGGAACGTCCTTGCCTGATCCAGCAAAAATTTGCGCTTTGCTTCCTTTGACCTGGATCAGGACTTTGGAAATACTTTGAAGGCACGCCTACAGGGCGCATCTGTTCGGCCGATCGGCGCGTAACCCATCAGGGACATGCGCTGGACGATCGTATCGCACCGACAAGTGACGACGGACGAGGAGGGGGACATCCGATGACCAACCGCAACGCGACCGAGGAGCCGATCCGCTTCGCCTATTGGGTGCCGAACGTGTCTGGCGGGCTCGTGATCAGCACGATCCCGCAGCGCACGAGCTGGGATGCCGACTACAACCGCAAGCTCGCGCGGATCGCCGAGGAGGCCGGCTTCGACTACGCGCTGACCCAGATCCGCTTCACCGCCGGCTACGGCGCCGAGTTCCAGCACGAATCGGTGGCGTTCAGCCACGCGCTGCTCGCTGCCACCACGAAGTTGAAGGTGATCGCCGCGCTGCTGCCCGGGCCGTGGAACCCGACCATCGCCGCCAAGCAGATCGCCACGATCAGCGAGCTGACCGAGAACCGCATCGCGATCAACCTGGTCTCCGGCTGGTTCTCGGGTGAGTTCCGCGCCATCGGCGAGCCGTGGCTCGACCACGACGAGCGCTATCGCCGCTCCGAGGAGTTCATCACCGCGCTGCGCGGGATCTGGACCCAGGAGAACTATACGTTCCGCGGCGATTTCTATCGCTACACCAACTACAACCTCAAGCCGAAGCCTGCGGTGACGCCGGAGATCTTCCAAGGCGGGTCGTCGCGGGCGGCGCGCGACATGGCGGCCCGCGTCTCCGATTGGTACTTCACCAACGGCAACACGCCGGCGGGCGTCCGCGCGCAGGTGGACGACCTCCAAGCGAAGGCCGCCGCCAACGGCCACACGGTGAAGGTCGGCGTGAACGCCTTCGTCATCGCGCGCGACACCGAGCAAGAGGCGCGCGCTGTGCTGCAGGAGATCATCGACTACGCCAACACAGACGCGGTGAAGGCGTTCGGCCACGAGGCGAAGAATGCCGGCAAGGCCTCGCCCGAGGGCGAGGGCAACTGGGCGAAGTCCACCTTCGAGGACCTCGTCCAGTACAACGACGGCTTCAAGACCAACCTGATCGGCACCCCGGACCAGATCGCCGAGCGCATCCTCGCCCTGAAGGATGCCGGCGCCGACCTCGCGCTCCTCGCCTTCCTGCACTTCCAGGAAGAGGTCGCGTATTTCGGCGAGCATATCATCCCGCGGGTGCGCGCGCTCGAGGCGGCGCGGGCCGAGCGCGCCGAGGCGGCGTAG
>NZ_VRUX01000660.1:0-2190 GCF_008039885.1 Methylobacterium sp. WL103 | reverse complement strand
GGGTTGGTTTTTTTTTTTATTTCAATTTGGGGGGGGGGGTTGGCCGGGGCCGGCGATGGCGCCGGAGAGTTCCAGGGCGCGGTCGTTGGTCGACGAGATCACCGTGATCTTGTGCACGTCCGAACCGAGCTTGGCGACGCTGCCGGTGAACAGGTCGATGTCGATGTCGGGGGCGGCCAGCACCACCGCGCCGATCCGGTTCATCGCCGCCTCGCCGGCCTCGGCGCGCAGCATCCGCAGGGTCTCCAGGGTCAGCAGCGTGCCCATGGAGTGGGCGACGAGGTTGATCTTGCCGGCGCTCTGCGTGGAGGCGAGCGCCTTCAGCAGGTCCTCGAAGGCGTCGCGCGACCACAGCGCGCTCTCGCGGTCGTAGCCGTAATCGAAGGTCGCGGCGGCGGACGGCCAGGTGAACAGGCCGGACACGCCGCGGAAGCGGATGCCGTCGGAGAGCCGGGCCGCGCTGACGGCGGCGGATTCGAACGATTCGCGGTAGCCGTGGACGTAGATCAGCACGTCGCGCCCCAGCGCGGCCTCGGCGAAGGCGTTGGCGGCGCTGGGACCGGTCTCGACCTTCGGCACCGCGCCGATGGTCCAGTCGCCGGAGATCACCGACGAGACCTTGCCCAGCAGCGACCGGTCGGGCGGGGACAGCCGCACCTCGGCGAAGCTGAGGCCGCGGCCGCGCTCGGCGTTGAAGTAGGGGGGCTTGGGCGGGCTGCCGACGGGCTTGCGCGTGGTGGCGACCAGGAGCACCGGCATCACGTCGAGGGCCGATTGCCGCTCGGGCAGCACGACCGTGCCCGTCGAGAGGCTGTCCGTGATGCAACCGCCGAGGGACGGCGCCAGCACGGCGGTTCCAGCGAGGGCACCGAGGCGGACGAAGGCGCGGCGGGTCGGAGGCTGGCGCAGCATGATCTCGGGTCTGTCCGGCGCGATGGGAGACGGCGATGTGTCCGGCTCCGAGACCTAGCCTGTGCCGCAGGATCATGACCATGGCAGGGCACAAGCGTGACCGTTCGCCCGGTGGATTGCGGGCATCGGCCGTCTGGGGCCGGCGGAAACGCATTCTGAACGGAGGCGGCGTGCGGCGGTTGGGAGGGCAGGGGGGACGCCGAAGGATCGGAAAGGACTTGCCGTGTTCAGATCGCGAAACCCCCTCGGCCGCCAGGTCGTCGTCATCACCGGCGCCTCGAGCGGCATCGGCCTGGCCACCGCCCGCATGGCGGCCGAGCGCGGCGCCAAGGTGGTGCTGGCGGCCCGCAGCGGCGACGCGCTCGCCAGGATCGAGAGCGAGATCAAGGCGGCCGGCGGCCAGGCCATCCAGGTCGTGGCCGACGTCGGGGACCGGGCTGACGTCGACGCCATCGCCGAGGCCGCGATCGCCCGGTTCAGCCGGATCGACACCTGGGTCAACGATGCTGGCTTGTCGATCTTCGGGAAGCTCGAGGAGGTCGTCGATGCGGACAACAAGCGCCTGTTCGCCACGAACTTCTGGGGCGTGGTCAACGGATCGCTGGCGGCCGTTCCGCACCTGAAGCGCACGGGCGGCGTCCTGATCAACCTCGGCAGCGTCGCGTCCGACGTCGCGTTTCCGCTGCAGGGCATGTATTGCGCCAGCAAGCACGCCATCAAGGGCTTCACCGACGCCCTGCGCATCGAGCTGGAGGAGGAGGGCGCGGGCGTCGCGGTCACGCTGATCAAGCCGGCCGCGATCGACACGCCGTTCCCGCAGAACGCGAAGAACTACACCGACCGCGCGGTGAAGCTGCCGCCGCCGGTCTATCGCACCGAGGAGGTGGCCAACGCCATCGTCCACGCCGCCGTGCATCCGCAGCGCGACATCTATATCGGCGGCGGTGGCCGGCTGATGAGCGCGGCGCAACGGTTGGCACCGCGCGCCTTCGACCGGATCGGCCGCACCATGATCGCCCAGCAGCTGCGCGACGAGCCGGCGCGTGGCCGCGCGGGCGCCTTGCACCAAGCCGGGGGCGCCTCGCACGAGGCCGGAAGCACCGGGCGGACATCCGGCGACCATCCGGGCTACGTGATGCGCCGGAGCTTCTACACGCGCAGCACCCTGCACCCGCTCGCCTCGTCGATCGTGGCGGTGGGGGCGGTGCTGGCCGCGACCTCGGTGCTGGCCGGCAACCGCCGGCGCTGATCCGGCGACGCGGGAGGGGCGCGGCGACA
>NZ_VRUX01000065.1:0-13495 GCF_008039885.1 Methylobacterium sp. WL103 | reverse complement strand
CCGCCGTGCCGCCCCCGCAGGCGCTCGGCCAGCTCGCCGCCTACTTCGCGGATCCTGACGGGCTCAGCCGTGCGGTAACGGCGAATTTCCTCGGGGCGGTGCGGGAGCAGGAGGCCGCTTTCCGTGCGCATCTGGAGGCCACGGTGGCGGAGATCGGCACCGAGGAACGGGCGCTGCGCGAAAACACCCGCCCGGGAGCCATCGCGCTCCTGGTGGCCGGGGGCTTCTTCGCCGGGGTCGCCCTCCTGTGGATCGCCGCCGGCCTGCCGGGCCTCTCTGCCGATCAAGCGCGGCTCGTGGTGGCAGTGGCGCTGGCGTGCGGGACCATCCTGGCGGGCTTCGGCGCTTTCCGGCTTTGGCGGGGCGAGCGGACCACCATGATCCTGAGACCTGAGGCCATGGCCATCCCCGGTCTCGACCGGCCGATCCCTTGGGACAGCGTGGCCGACCTCGACATGACCCTGGGCCGGACCGGCGTCGTCACCCGCCTGCTCCTGCCGCCGGAGGCGCCATTCCCACAGCGGGTGCCGGGTGGGCGGAAGGTCAAGCTCGACGCCAGGCGCTGCATCGTCACCATCACCGCCGGCCTGCCCCGCAAGATGACGGTGCAGGACTTCGCCGACCTCATCGGACGCTACCGCCACGCGGCGGAGGCGCGCCGGATCCTTGCCGGGACCGAAGTCTCGTCGGCCCGTCCTGCCAACACCGATATCCCGATTTCCGTGAGGCCCGCACCATGACCGCATCCGCGAACCGCACCGAGCCCCTGCGCCTGCCGCCTCCCAGCCAGGGCTGGGGCAACATCTTCTGGACTCTGTTCAGCCTCGTTGCCCTCGCGGCCCTCCTCGTCGCCTGCGCTGTCTTCACGGCCCCGCCGGTACTGTCGGATTGGCAGGTCCGCGACACGGCACGCCCCGCCGCCGAGGCGCGGGTGACCGACGGTAAGTGCAGCGCTAAGATCGTCCTGCACATCTGCGACGTGACGCTCAACCTGCGCACCCCCACGGGCACCGTGGTGCGCCGGGTGAACACCGTGTTCACCGGCTTTCACGTCGGCGAGTACAACATCCGGGTGATGGCCGATCCGGCGCGCCCCGACCTCGTCACCACCGACCTCGCCCTTGATCGGCTGTGGAACCGCACCATCACCCTCCTGGTCATCGCCGGTGCGCTTTCGAGCATCATCGTGGCGGGGATCGCCGCGATGATCCGGAACCGGCGAGCCGCCTCGGGGACCATCGGCTGAGACCAAGGCGCTATCTTCGTCCTCGCCCGGTGAGGACGCGTCGTGACGGAACGAGCCACGACCTCCCGGGACGATGGCATTCCGGCAAGTTTTGAGGGGCCGAGTTAGAACCCTGCGTCCTGAAGAGCCATTTGGGCTGAGCTATCCGAATCGAAGCTCGCGAAACAAGGTTGGTACATGGTCGTCTTCTGGCAGGGCCGCGGTTACTGGGTCGTCTTTTTCGCCGCAGCGGCGATGTTCCTCCCTCTGATCATCCTAAGGCAGATCGATGGGCCGGAGGTGGATCGTGCGGTCTGCCTCACGATGAGCCTTGCCGCGCTCGCCGTCCTCGTCCTCGGACTGCGCTGGAACCACGGCACGACTTTCGGCCCAGCAGGGCGCGATCACGCCTTCATGGGACTTCCGATGCAGGTCTGGGCCTTACCAATGACCGTCTTCGCGGTCCTGCTCGGGACCGGCACGATCACCACGGCAGAGACGCCGCGGTCGCGACCGGCAGTCCAGGACCTGAGTGGACGTGCGATCCAATAGAGCAGCATTGGATCGACCGGAGCTTGTCCTACGCCGAGAGGTCCGCGCATCCATCCCGAAAAGCATCGGACTGGGGTTCAACCCCTCGTGACGTAAAACCAATTCGGCGCAAGGCGGCGATCACCTTCTGCTCCGGAGGAAATCGGAAAGGTATCGTCGGGTCGATACACGAAGGAGGTGACCCACGGGGTACCGCCCCGTATCGTTTCGTCCAACACGATCTCTCCGTCGGGACCTAGGCTGAAGCCCGACAGCGAGAGGCGTTCGAGGGAGGTCCTGAGGGTGAGATGCCGGGCAGGGGAAACACCGAGGTCCCGTAAAAAGTCGGCCTCGTACAGGATCGGTTGGTACGCATCGGGCGCGACCTGCTCGCGATACCGGGAGACGCGATGACCGTTGATGAAGCGGTAGCTGTCATATCCGCCCGTTCGTCCGGACCCCGTCGGCCAGGGCTCGTCGTCACCCAGCTGGAGCGACGTGAGGGAAGGAACCGCCGTGATCTCGGCCACCAGTCCCTCCAGTCGGGATCGGTTCAGCAGGAAGTATCCGGCCGTCGTGCCGAAGGCCATCCAGATCAGGGGGGCGCAAACCGCCGATAGGCCGAGGGCGACGACCAGCCGCTTTCGCGCCGCCAGGGAAAGGAGCGGGATCGCGGCGATGACGGACAAGACCGCCGTCATCGGCGCATAGGCGATGATGGCCCAGACGAACACGGCAAGGGCCACGCAACCCGCAACCAAGAAGCTTATTTGTGCTTTCTCACGACGCAGGAGGTCCATGGGATTTCTCTCAATCCGATCAATGCTTCTGCCTGACCGTCGAATGCAACGCGCCGCCTCCCCGCTCGGGGGACCAGGTCGTCGCTCTCAACCATCCCCCTCATGAGTCTGGTCGAGGGTTTTCAGCACATCCGGTTGCCGCCTGTAGCGCCGCCGCAGGCGCCGCCCATCCGCTTCGACCGTGTCGCAGCGTAGGCTTCTCAGGGCCTCGCCAATCTCCCGGCCGCGCGCCGCGTCGTAGGCATCCTCCCCACCCCAATGGTTGCAACCCATCCGGCGCGTCACGTAGGCTTTCGCGTCCGCGGGCAGATCGGGCCCGGCCCGGACGGGCTGCAGTCCGAGGAGCGGAGCGGCCAAGAGCATGGCCGAGGCCGTCCTGAGGATCATCCCACCCTGCCTTTCATCGAATACATGGGCTGGAATAGCAGAGGGTCGGCGTGAGACGGAATTGTTTCGCCTCTTGAGGGGAACCTGTCGCCGTCATCGAACCGTCGCACTGGGCCAGCACTCCAACATCGCAACCAGACCGAGGAACCGCTGAATGATCTCACGCCGTCACGCCCTTGCCGCTACCCTCATGGTGGTTCTGTCCGCCCCGTTGGCCAGGGCCGAGCCGACGGTCGGCCTCGCGGAGCGCCGGGCCATCGCAGCCTACCGCCAGGACCGCTACCCCGCCCAGGAGAAGGCGATCCAAGAGGCGGCTGGCTTTCCCGTTCCGGTGGAGGTCGCGTGGGATCAGCTCACGATTCCGGGCGACGCCAAGTATTATTCCGACGAGGGCTACTTCGAGAAAACCATCTTTGAGCCGCTCGCCGCCGGGCTTAAGGAGATCGGCAAGGACTCGATGGGACGCGAGGCTTTGGCCAAGAAACTCAAGGCGATCCGCGTCCGTTTCGACGAGAAGACCGCCCCCGCCTCGAATTACCCCAACGGCCTGAAGTTCGACGGCGGCACCCTCGACGTGAACTGGCGCCCTTTCTCCAATGTCGCGGAGTTCAAGGACCGGGTCGAGGCCGTGGTGAAGGTCCTGGAGAAGAACCTCTGATGGCGCGGGGTGAGGCCCGGTTCGCGACCTCGCGAACGGTTTCGCCCGCCGTGGGCCTCGCCGTCCTGCTCACCGCGTGCGGAGTGGCGGCGGCCGAGCCGGCCGCGCGATCCGGTACCTACGAGGGCCTGACCCTGGCGGTCTCCGGCAGCGCGGTGGCGGGCGTCTTCGCCGAGCAGCGGGGGACGGGTGATCCCGGCGGCCCGCAGTTCAGTTGCATCTTCCTGCTGCGCGGGACCCTCGCGGGCGACGGAGCGACGGTCGAGACGTGGTATCCGGGCGAGCCGGAACGCATCGCTGGGCGCGTCGATTTCACCCTGGGCGGGGCCGCACTGACCCTCTCGGAGAACCACGGCGGCTGCCTGATGACCACGGGCAGCATGGCGGGCACCCCCTACGCGCTTTCCCGGAACGCGGGCGATGCCTCGACGGCATGGGTCGGCGTCGGCCTGGTGACGGCCAAGCGCACGGCCTTCCGGCACGAACCCGGGCCGGCCCCGGCGCGTGCGCCCTACCTCGTCCGATCCGATCCGGTCGCGGTGCTGGAACGGCGGGACGGCTGGTTGCGGGTACGCTACCGGGGTGAGAAGGCTCCGGTCATCGGCTGGCTGCCGGCGGGAGACCTCGCCGTGGTCATGCCCTGAACGGCACGGGCCTGAAGTGCGCTTCGATCCGGTAGCCATCGCAAGACCAAAAGATAGGACTTCGCATGCGCCGACCCCTTCCGCACACCGTCCTGCTGCTGATCTTCGCGAGCGCCCCCGCCATCGCCCAGGCGCCCGCCGCCCCGCCGCGCCCCACGACGGTCTGGGTACCGGTCGAGGAGCCGATGAGCGTGCTTCTCAACGGCGGCCACCGCATCGTATCCGCAATGGGTCCCAGCTTCACCCTGGAGCGCGGCGGCAAGTACGTGATCTGCGAGATCCGGCCGGCGGGCGGGATGCGCGGAACACCTGAGACCACCTCGACCTGTCACCGCCTGAACTGACGACCGACGCGGGCTTATCCCCTCTGCGCACGCTTCACCGTCGACGGATAGGCCGGAGCGGGCCGTGAAGGAAACCGGGTTCCATACCCATCTCTGCAGCGCGTTCCCCGATCACGCCCAGGCCGCCCATCAGGCCGGCGATGGGTGAGTCCTGCAGGCCGGGATGGTTCAGGGCCTTTCCGATCTGGCGGCCCTCCCACCAGAGCTCTGCGAACAGCAGGGCCAGGAGCCCGAACAGCCACCAGGTCACCAGCCCCTGCCCGAGGAAATAGACGCCGTAGGGCGGCGATAGGAAGGTGCTGAGATGCGACACGCCGATGATACCGGCAAAGCCCAGGACGAGGATCGTGGGGAGGCGAAACAACAGGCGCCGGTACAAGCGAAGTGCCAGATCGATCTCCTCGACGGACGACTGGTCCAGCCTCGATTGCATTCGAGATCCTTGCGTGAAAGCCCGTGAAGATATGGCCGATGGGCGACATGCCCGCAACCGAAGCGATGCCGATTGCGGCCGGCATGCCCTTTGACGACGCGACGGGCGCAGCCGGTCCCGTCGGGCGTCGGAGGCATCCGACGAGCGGCGCGGCGTCCGCCGCCCGCTCCGCCCTGATCGCGACGGCCGTGCTCGCGTCTCATGCCCTCCCGGCGCGGGATGCCGAGGCGGCCAATTTTCCCCTCGCCTGCCGCAACGTCCACGCCGACCTCGACCGTTACGCGCACTGTGCCCGCCGCGATGGCGTGATGGCCCGCATCGACCCCGCCTACCTCGCGCGCATGCGCTTCCACGGTGGGCTGACCGAGATCGTCGTCGACGGGGTCGGCTGGCTTTGGGCGCGTCTCGACGGGCTGGCGCTGCCGGTCTTCATTTACGTCAACGGGCCGGACCCCTTCGCATCGGGGCTCGTGCGAGCCTGGCACGCGGGCAAGGTCGCCTTTTATGATCGACGCCTGCGTCGTGTCCTCACCACCGCATACGATTGGTCCTTCCCGTTCAACGCCCGTGGCGAGGCCCTGGTGTGCCAAGGCTGCAGTTCGGACGGCCGCGTACCGTCCTCCATGGTCGGTGGTCTGTGGGGGCTCATCGATCGGCGCGGACGCATCGCGATGCCGCTGGCCGAGGGCGGGCAGGCGTCCGACCGGTATCTCAACCAGCCCTGATGGATCGTTGTACGGCATCGTCGGGCGCGCACGTGCGGGAGGCGCTTCGGCATGACACGCACGCTGCTCAAGATCACGCTGGTCGGCTTGGTCGTTCTGCCGCCGTGTGCTCCCTCGACCTTATCCGGCCAGTCCGATGTCCGGACGGATCTGCGTGCCCGATCTGCCGGGCCGACAAGTACCGGTCCCATCGGGGCGGCGACACAGGACCCGGACGGCACCCTCGTTCTGACCCTGCGTGCGGAATCGCATGTAGGCGCTGTGGGAGACGGTCAAATCCGCTACGCTCCATCGGATCCGGCCTATGCCGGCATCGCCCGGCATCTCGGGCCAATCCCACCGGGCGGCTCCGTTGCAGTTCGCCCCTTCGAGGAGCGGTGATCGGGATCCCAACCGTGGAACGCGTTCTCCTCGTCTTCAGCTTGACGGTCCGGTTGCCAGCCCTCCCGTTCGCCGTGGCCGTTCTCGTTGCTAACCTTGCCGACCGGCAGCCCAAGTGAGCCGCAGGTCATAGGATTATGCCGGCAATCCCTCCTAACCCTGATGGCGCCCGAGTTCAAAGGCTGAATGTAGGCTCATCTTCATCGACGCTTGAGTTAGTCTGCCGATGCCAGCCATCGAAGGAAATGTAGCGCCGTTTTTAGGCCTTAACCGTCCGTGCGCGCTGGTGGATTTGCTATGCTCCGCTTCCGGGCGCGAGTTAGCAGAAGCAAACACCTCCGTAGTGTCCGTTCACGATCCGTGCGGACTTGTACACTCGGCTTAACAGCGCTTCCCTTCTCGACTAAAGATCGCCAGCAGGAGCACGGCCGCACCCGCCAAGCAAGCCGCGAAGGGCAGTGCCATTCGCATCAGTGGCAAATACAGCCAGCCGTAGGCGAGGCTGGGTTCCTCCTTATCGATGATGATTTGTTCGGAGAGGGGTCGGTCGTCGGCCTCCGGCCGTTCGATCCACGTGGCAGGTACACGCTTAAGCACGAGGAAGGCGACCGGTTCGTCCGACGAATAGATCACCCCGGTGAAGAGGCGGCCGCCTCCGATCAATAAGGAAAGAACCAAAAGAGCCAGCCCAAATGTGCGCATCAAACCCCACCGCTCCGTGCAGCCTTTTCCGTCGCGAGGAAGGCGCGTCACCAAGCCAGGCTCGGGACACCCCAACGCGGTGGATCGCGACTAAGCCGCATGGGGTTCATCCGCGAAGCGTATGGCTGCCTTCTATCCCGACCCAACGTTGCCGGAGGGTCGGCGAATGACCGCTTATGGGAAGCCCTCATTACGATCCCGGCGGCCAGGTTGGGTCGATAGCCGAATGGCATCTGACTCCAGTTTCGACCGTGGCCGCGTATGCTGCTCAACCGCTCGCTTCAGGTCTCCATGAGTTTGGGACAGGCGTCTCCTTAGGTTGCGAAGCACGTGCTTGACGTCGCCTCGATCCATGTCGGACTGTCTCACGCGGAAGCTTCGCCAGGGTGCGCGGCCAGGGTAGCGCATCCCGGCAATGATCAATCGAGAAATGGCAGATCCCGCCAGCGGAAGGCTCCACGACTTGCTGGGCTACGTCGAACAAGTCGTCAGGCTCGACGAAAGGGCGGCCATGCGGCTGAGCGAGCATCGGCTCCCGACCGGGCAAGCGTTCATCCTGCACCAACACGAACTCCATGCCCTCCCCGGTGTCAGGCATGACCTCGTCGACGAGGAGGGACCGATCTGGCTTTCGGTCCAGCGGTTGCGGCGAAGTGCGGCGCCGGCTCCGCCCGAGGAGGCTGCGGAATGGCTGGAACTCGCTCCTGATCCGGAACGCCGGCCCCGGCTGCTCCCGTTCCTGATCCAAACCATACCGATGGCCGAGAAGAACGCCCTTGTCTCGGCAGGGTTGGCTCGGGTCGAGGATTGCTCCGAGGCGCCGATTCAGCCCGAGAAGGATGTCCATCTCTGGGATGTCCGGCTGCGGATCGAGGACAGGGCCGACGTTCAGGCAGCGGCGGAGGCCTGGATCACGGAGAGGTGGCTGCCCTGGTCCCTGGCGGAGGGGCCGGTACGTCATTCACTGGCGTTGTATCAGCGCCTTTTCGAGGTGGCGCAATTGTCCGAGCTCGGCGGCGGGGACCGGCCGTTCGAGCTCGTCTGGGGCATGGGCTTGGCGCGATGGAAAAAGGATGATCGTGAGATCGATCTGCCCCTTGTGGAGCGTCTGATCGAGATCGAGGTCGACGATGCCGGAGGGGCCGAAATCCGCATTCGACCGCGCGCCGCCGCGGCCGCCGTGAACCTCCGGGCCTATGAGGACATGGGCGTCGAGGGTGTGATGCTGGCCCACGATGCAGCCCGACGCGCCATCGCCGTTCTCGATCCGGACGAAGGCATCTCGCCCTACCGTCGCGACGATTTCGAGCCGATTCTTCGATCCTGCCAAGCCCGGCTCGACGTCGAGGGCGGGTACCTACCTGACCGACTGACCCTAGCGCCCCACGAACCCGTACCCGGTGCAGGTGAGAACCTCACGGTGTCCGACCGCTGGGTGGTCTTCGCACGCAATAGGTCGGACAGCTTCCTGCTGGCGGACATTGAGAACCTGAAGCGCTCCGTGAAACGTGCCGCGGAGGAGCACGATCTCCCGGGGCCAGCACGGACGCTGGTGATGGGTCCTGCCGACAAGCCGTCGGACGACCTCTGGCGCCCCCTGAGCGACCGGGTGGGCGGGACGGTCGATCAAGCGCCCGAGTCGGTCGGCGCAGCCGAGGTCGGCGACTTGTTCTTCCCCAAGCCGTTCAACGACGAGCAGATGGAGATCGTGCGGCGGCTCGAAGCCACGGACGGGATCGTAGTGCAGGGCCCGCCCGGGACCGGTAAGACCCACACCATCTCGAACATCATCTGCCACTACATGGCGACCGGTCGGCGCGTCCTCGTCGTCTCGCATGGCGAGCCGGCCCTTGCCGTGTTGCGTGACCAACTTCCCGACGGCGTGCGCGACCTTGCCATCAGCATCACCGCTACCGAGCGCGAGGGCTTCAGACAGCTGGAAGCGGCGGTCCGCCTCCTTCAGTCGGTGGTCGAGAGCATCAAGCCATCAGAGCAGTCGCGGTTGATCCGGGACCTCGAAGCGTCGGTTGTGGGACTTCGGGGCCGGCTGAACGAGGTCGACGCGGAGATCGAGCGGTTTGCGCTCCGCCAGCTCTCCCCGGCATTCGGTGACGAGCGACCCGCCGAACTTGCGCGGCGGGTCACGCTCTCGGCCGTGAGGCACGATTGGTTCGAGGATCGTCCAGGCGATGCTTCACTCGATGCGATGCCGCGGGACGAGGACGTGGCCGGCCTCCGCACGGCGCGCCTAGCCCTTGGAGCCCGTCTCGAACACATCGACTGTGCCCTGCCGTCAATTCACGATCTGCCGGACGGCGATGTCATAGCGCGGCTGCACGATGACCTGGTCCGATCCATACACCTGGCCGAGGAGGCGGCGAGCGATCCCTCGATCCGGGTGCGGATCATGTCCCCGAAGAACGTCGCCCAGGCGCTTGAGGCGGCGTCGGAACTGGGGTCCCTACGCCGCGCCAAGGACCTAGCGGACGATGCACCGTGGCTGCGGGCGCTGGCAGAGGACATCCTCTTCGCGGCCGACGAGAACCGCATCGTCGACCTCGTAAGACGCTTCGCCGAGGACGCCCGTCCCATCGCCCTGGAACGGGAGCGGTACCTCGGCCTTCCCGTCGAGCTCCCCGAGGCCTTCGAGCCCTCCTCGCAGGAAATCGCCGGCATCGTTCGCCGGCTGGCCGCGGAAGAACCGGTGTTCGGGTTCTTCGCATTCCGCGAAAAGTCGCTGCGTCCGATCGTCGACGCCATCCGGGTTCAGGGGCGCCCTCCAGTCGGGCCCGGGGATTGGGCGCACGTCCGAGACCATCTGGCATGGCGGGATGCCGTCGCATCCCTCGCGATCCGCTGGCGGGCGCTGGCGGACGAGATCGGCGCTTCCCCGTTCGCCACGGCCCGCGAACTCGGCCAGCTTGTCGGAACGCTCGATGCCATCCTCGTAGGGGCCGAACGCGCGACGCGCGTCCTCGGCGAGGCGTTCGCGGATCTCGTCCCGGGCGGCGGGTCCGTTCGCGACCTCTGGCTGGATCGCCGACGGCTCGACCTCGTCGAAAAGGCTTTCCGGAATGCCGCGGCTGCGGCGCAACTCTCCGCATCGCGGAACGAGATCGATCGGCTTCAGAACCTTTTCCCCGAGACAGCCGGGAAGATCGGCCAGCTCGCCCGCGACGTCCTATCTGAGGCCGTCGGACGCCAAGGGGTGGGGGCAGAGCAGATCTCGTCCCTCTGGTCTGCCCTGCGTCGCCAGATCGACGACCTGGGTCAGGGCCGGGGCTACTTCGAGGTGGTCCGATCGATCACCGAGGTCATCCGCCTAGGCGGTGCGCCGGTCTGGGCCTCACGCCTTCGCAGGGAACCGGCCCAGGACACGACAGACCCGCTGCTGCCGGGGGATTGGCGCGAGGCCTGGGAATGGGCGGTGACGGCCGCCTACCTGAGACGGATCGATGACCGGGACAGGCTGAGGACGCTCGCCGACGAGCGCGTCCGGCTCGATGCCGAGGTGCGAAAAACCTTCGAACGGCTCGTCCGCGAGCGGACCTTCTACGAGCTTGGTCGCTCGATGACCGGTACGGTGCGCGCGGCCCTGATGATGTTCGCCACCGCCCTGCGCAAGACCGGCAAGGGCACCGGCAAGGGTGCCGGCCGCCATCGACGCGACGCTCGCCTGGCCATGGCGCAGTGCTACGCCGCGATACCGTGCTGGATCATGCCGGCGTGGCGTGTCGCCGAGCAGTTGCCCGGCGAGGTCGGCTCGTTCGACCTGGTGATCATGGACGAGGCCTCACAGTCGGACATACGCGAACTCCCCGCGCTGCTACGTGGCAGGAAGATCCTCGTGGTCGGCGACGACAAGCAGGTGAGCCCGTCCGCCGCCTTCATCGAGAACGCCAAGATAGACCGGCTGGAACACGGGTTCCTCAAGGGCCAGCCCTTCAGGACCCTGCTTCTGCCGGGGGCATCGCTCTACGACCTGGCGAAGGTGATGTTCCCGGACAAGCTCGTCATGCTGAGGGAGCATTTCCGCTGCGTCGAGCCGATCATCCGGTTCTCCATGGAGTTCTATCCTGAACCCCTGGTGCCCCTACGCGTGCCGACCGCGCACGAGCGGCTCGATCCTCCGCTCATCGACATCTACGTCCCGGACGGTCGCCGTAAGGGCGACAAGCAGAACCCCCGCGAGGCCGAGGTGATCGTCGCGGAGATCCGCAAGCTCGTCGACGACCCGAGCCTTGCTCGCATCGAGGCGCAGGACCGTTGGCGAACGATCGGCGTCGTATCCCTCATCGGATCGAAGCAGGCCGCCCTCGTAAACAAGATGCTGCTGGAAGAACTCGGCGAGGATCTCGTGAGACGCCATCGCATCGCCTGCGGCGACAGCGCCACCTTCCAGGGAAACGAGCGCGACGTGGTCTTCCTGTCGATGATCGCCGATCCTGACAGTAAGCAAGCCCAGACCGCCACCCAGTTCGAGCAGCGCTTCAACGTGGCGATGTCCCGGGCCCGGGATCGGTTGGTGCTCGTGCGATCCGTACAGGAGGACGAGCTCAAGCCGGACGACCTCAAGGCACGGGTGATACGGCACTTTCGCGACCCGATGGCAGGTGTCGAGGCCCGTACCGGCGATTTGGAGGCACTCTGCGATTCCGATTTTGAGCGGGATGTCCTCCGACGTCTCGTCGGGCGCGGCTACCGGGTTCTCCCGCAGGTCGGCGCGCTGGGCTACCGGATAGATCTCGTCGTAGAGGGCGCGAACGGACGCCGCCTCGCTGTCGAATGCGACGGTGACAAGTACCACGGGCCGGAGCGTTGGGCGGACGACATGCGTCGTCAGCGCATCCTGGAACGTGTCGGATGGCGGTTCTGGAGATGCTGGTCGTCGAGCTTCATCCTCGATCCGGACGGCTGCATGCTTGATCTGTTCGAGACGCTCGAACGAGCCGGTATCGAACCCGGCGGCGCCGCCGAACTCCAGTCCGGCTACACCTTGCACCTAACGGCAGCCCGGTCAGGGGATACCGTAGGCAGACTGTATGACGCCTCGCCTAACGACAGCGCCATCGAACCCTCCGCGGATCATGATCTGCAGGTGGGGTCTGGAAAGCTGAAGGGCGATCATTCGGCCGGAGGGGTCAAGGCGGGAGATCGCATCGTGTTACGCTATCTCGACGACAACAAGACCGTGACCTTCACGCTGGCTCATGGGCACCACGACGAAGCGAATGGCCGCCTTCCGGTGAACTCCCCGTTGGGGTCGAAGCTGCTTGGGGTTTCGGAGGAAGACGAGATCGAGTTCGATGCGGGCGGCCGCATCAGGCGCGTACTCGTGCTAAGGACAGAGCGACCCCAGGCGCCTCATTGATCGCATGCCGCTGCTGGCAGTTGAACTTGACGGTCGGTACTAATCGTTGATCGTCCGCGAAGGGTGGATTTCCGCAAGTCTGCTTCGGGGCGAGAAATACCGGAAGCGGACGCCGTATCCGCGTTCGCCCGCGATCCGGAACGCACGCGATAGCCGGGGCGCAAACATCGCGGCTACGCTGTGAGGCGCCTCTGCGCCAAAGAACCGTAAGCGGGGTCTGGAGCCGCCCTTTTTGATGAGCTGACGATGGTGGAGGCTGACGGTCCCTGGTTCGGATCGTTTTGTGTCTATGCTTGAGGATATGGTCGAGTTGCCGCGGTCGGTCCGCCGGCTTGAGGTTGTCACGGGCGTGGGCAGTCGTCGGCGCTGGTCCGAGGCCGAGCGTGACCGCATCCTGGCTGAGGCGACCGCCCCCGGTGCGGTGGTCTCGGTGGTTGCGCGCCGGCATGGGATGAGCCCGCGGCACCTGTTCACGTGGCTTCGCGCGGCCCGGCGTTCGGCAGCCTCGCTTCCTGTCGCCCTGCCACTGACGTTCGTGCCGGCGCTGGTCGAGGGTGATGTCCCGGATCCGGCGGCACGACGGTCGCGGCCTCGGGCCTTGCATCGAGACGCTCCTGCTGCCGAGATCGAGCTGGACTTGGCTGGCGTGACCGTTCGGATCGGTGCGGGCGCGCGGGAAGCGACGATCACGGCGGTGATCCGGGCGCTGAAGGCCACGGCATGATCGGGCCGTCCGGTGCGGTGCGCGTGATGATGGCGACGCGGCCGGTGGACTTTCGCAAGGGCATGGACGGGTTGGCCGCGCTGGTGCGGGATGCGATGGGCGCGGATCCGTTCTCTGGCACGGTCTACGTGTTCCGCTCGAAGCGAGCGGACAGGGCCAAGCTTCTGTTCTGGGACGGGAGCGGGGTGGTCCTGGCGAGCAAGCGCCTGGAGGCAGGAGGGTTCTGCTGGCCGAAGATCGAGGATGGCGTCGTACGCCTCACGGCAGCGCAGCTCGCGGCCTTGCTCGAAGGGCTCGACTGGAAGCGTGTTCACGCGGCTCGCACGGTCATCGCCCCAGCGCTGGCAGGGTGAGCAAAAAGGTCGAGCGCGCGGGCCCCATTACGATGGTAAGCTTCTGACGGATATGCTTTAATTTACTCCGTGGCCAAGCCTGCTTCACCTCTGTCCGACGATCCCGAGACGCTCAAGGCGCAGCTCGTCGAGGCGCAGGCCGAGAACGAGCGGCTGCGCCAGATCATCCTGGCGATGCAGCGCCACCGCTTCGGACGCCGGGCCGAGAGCCTGCCCG
>NZ_VRUX01000659.1:0-2195 GCF_008039885.1 Methylobacterium sp. WL103 | reverse complement strand
CCGGTGCTCGCGAGCGCGCTCGCCGGCCTGATCGCGATCGGCGCGCTGGCCCGGCTCGCCCTGATCCGGATCGTCCTCGCCCTGCCCGGCGAGGAACCGGGCGAGCCGTGCCCGGCGCCGGCCGAGCCTCCTTTAAGCCGGCGTTAGGCGCTTTGCCCGAAAACGGCCGATGGTGACGGCCGGACGGGGCGCGCGAGAGACATGAGCACGACGCCGAGCCCGGCTGCCGGGACAAGCCCTTCAGCCGGGAACGCTTCTTCTGCGGGGCAGGGCGCCGCGGCGGCACCCGGAGCGCCGCGCGACGGCATCCTGTCGGCCGAGGGCATCGCCGCCCTGGCGCAGGCGGGCGGCATCCTGACGCCTTCCCCCTTCGCCGCCGACCAGATCCAGCCCGCGAGCCTCGACCTGCGCCTCGGGGCGCGGGCCTGGCGCGTGCGCACCAGCTTCCTGCCGGGCGCGTCCCGCGCGGTCTCGGCCTGCGTCGCGCGCCTTTCGTTCCACGAGATCGACCTGCGGCCCGGCGCGGTGCTGGAGACCGGCTGCGTCTACATCGCCGAGCTGCAGGAATCCCTGGCCCTGCCCGAGACCCTCGCGGCGGCGGCCAACCCGAAGAGCTCGACCGGTCGGATCGACGTGTTCACCCGCGTCATCACCGACCGGGCGGAGGCGTTCGACCAGGTCGAGGCCGGCTATCGCGGGCCGCTCTACGCCGAGATCTCGCCGCGCACCTTCCCGGTCCTGGTCCGCACCGGCTCGCGCCTGTCGCAGATCCGCTTCCGCCGCGGCACGGTGCGGCTGCGCGACGACGAGCTCGTCGCGCTGCACGCGCGCTCGCCGCTCGTCACCGCGGCGGCGCCGTCCTTCCACGGCGGCGTCGCCGTCTCCGTGGACCTCGCCGGATTCGACGGGCTCATCGGCTACCGGGCCAAGCGCCATACCGGCCTCGTGGACGTGGACGCCCCCGGGCGCCATGCGGCGGCCGAGTTCTGGGAGCCGCTGCCGGCCGACGGCTCGGGCTCGCTGATCCTCGATCCCGGCCAGTTCTACATCCTGGCCTCGAAGGAATCGGTGCAGGTGCCGCCCGACCACGCCGCCGAGATGGTCCCGTTCGACCCGCTGGTGGGCGAGTTCCGGGTCCACTACGCCGGCTTCTTCGATCCCGGCTTCGGCTATGCCGGCGCCGGCGGCACCGGCGCGCGCGCGGTGCTGGAGGTGCGCTCGCGCGACGTGCCGTTCCTGCTCGAGGACGGTCAGATCGTCGGCCGCCTCGTCTACGAGCGCATGGAGGCGGTGCCGCGGATGCTCTACGGCGCCGGCGCCGGCTCGAACTACCAGGCGCAAGGGCTGAAGCTGTCGAAGCACTTCGCCTGAGGCGGCGCGGCCTTGAGTGACCCGGCCACCGCAATCCTCGCGCGGAGTCCGAGCCGGCCACGGGCGTGCCCGCGGCACGGTCGATCCAGATCACATTACCGCCGCCGACGAACCCAGGATGCCGGAGTGCTGGACGATCGCGTTGATGGGCAAGATCGCGTAGCCATCCCGGTCGGCATCTGCATCCGGAAGTCGCGGCGCCCGCTTCGACGCCCCCTGTTCGTGTAACGGCGCACCGAACCCGCCGAGCCGTGCGACCTGTCCGTGGGACGGCGCGCGAAAAAGCTCCGATTTCGCGGTGGCTTGCTGAATCCAACGCCGTCGGAAGGGAGTGGTGGGCCCGGCAGGACTCGAACCTGCAACCAGACCGTTATGAGCGGTCGGCTCTAACCATTGAGCTACAGGCCCAAGACGTTGATACGACGTGTACTTCGGCTGAACGATTCATCCGTCGAGCCCGTCGGCGACGCCGATGGTGCGTACCGCGAACGGAGCGCGACAGCAAGGGATGTCGTGCGCTTCGCCGGGCGCGGCCGCCCTTCGCTCGCGCGCCCGCTCCCATTCGGCCGGACGCGACAGACCCGCCTGTCCGCCACGGCATCGAGAGCCACGGCGGATCGAGGCGAGCCCTCAGGCACAGGATTAGGGCCGACCCACCGTTGCAGGCCGCGTTCCCATTTCGGGGGCACGCCCACGGTTCGGCCCCGCCCCGATCTGCTCACGGGGCGGGGGAACCCCGGATCTCACCAGCGTGAGCCGATACGCGACGCGGCTCGTGCGAAGGATGGCGCGGGGCGGTTAAGGCGGCCTCCACGGGGCGGGGC
>NZ_VRUX01000658.1:0-2202 GCF_008039885.1 Methylobacterium sp. WL103 | reverse complement strand
GGCCCTGCAGGCCGGGGCGCTGGCCGGCGTCGGCGCGGGCGTCGTGCTCTCGGGCATCAGCTATTTCGGCCTCGCCTCGATTCCGAGCCGCTACGTGTTCTCGGTGACGAGCGCGCTGATCATCTTCCTCGCCGCCGGCCTCGCGGCGCAGGCGGCGCAGTTCCTGTCGAACGCCGGGATCGTCACCGGGCTCGACCAGATCCTATGGAACTCGTCCGGCCTGATCCCGGAGAACGGCTGGCCGGGCCGCGTGCTGCACGCGCTGGTCGGCTACACCGACCGCCCGACCGTGCTCCAGGGCATCGTCTACGTCGGGACGATCCTGGTGATGGTCGGACTGATGCAGATGACCGCCCAGAACAAGCGCCGGGCGCTGCGCACCGCCTGATTCGATCGCCCGGTCTATCCGGCCGGACGGTCCCTCCTCGCCATCGCGGGCTCGCCTTCGGCGCCCCGGGATGACCGGGCGGGTGCAGAGCAAACAAAAAGCCCGCCTCGATCGGATCGCGGCGGGCTTTCTCGTGCCGGGCTCCCTGTGCGGGAGCGGGCGGATCACTCGGCGGCGGGGGCGGCCTTCGCCTTGTCGGCCTTCGCCTTGTCGGCCTTGGAGACCTTGTTCTTGTCTGTGCGCTCGGCGATGCGGGCGGACTTACCGCGGCGGTCGCGCAGGTAGTACAGCTTGGCCCGGCGCACCTTGCCGCGGCGGACGACCTTGATCGAATCGATCAAGGGGCCGTGGACCGGGAACAGGCGCTCGACGCCCTCGCCGTAGGAGATCTTGCGGACGGTGAAGCTCTCGTTGAGCCCGCCGCCGGAGCGCGCGATCACCACGCCCTCGTAGGCCTGGACGCGGGTGCGCTCGCCTTCCTTGACCTTGACGTTCACGATCACCGTGTCGCCGGGCTGGAAATCGGGGATGGTCTTGTTGAGTCGAGCGACTTCTTCCTGCTCGAGCTGCTGGATGATGTTCATGAATAGCTCCGGCCGTCGCGCCGCGCCGCCCCGGATGGGCTTGCGGGCGTCAGGATTTCGGCATCCTGTTTTGAGTTGGCGCCGCGATACACCAAGTGCCCGCGCTTGTCGATTGCCGGCCCTGGTTGAGAAAATCACGTTCGCGGTCCACATGGAGGGCGGCGCGCATGCGCCGTTCCCGGCCGGCCTTGAACCGGCGCAGCGGACGAGGATTGTGTCAGATATGTTCATCCAGACCGAAGCGACCCCGAACCCCGCCACCCTGAAGTTCCTGCCCGGCCGGGTGGTGCTGCAAGAGGGCACCTTCGAGGCCAAGGATGCGGAGGGCGCCGCCCGCTCGCCGCTGGCGCAGCGCCTGTTCGACGTGCCCGGCGTCGCCGGCGTGTATTTCGGCCACGACTTCATCTCCGTGACCAAGGCCGACGGCGTGAACGAGTGGCCGCAGGTCAAGCCGGCGCTGCTCGGCGCGATCATGGAGCACTTCCAGTCCGGCGTTCCGGTGATGGCGGAAGGCGCGACGCAAGCCGAGGACGACGCGGAGGAGTTCTACGACGCGGCCGACCACGACACCGTGGTGACGATCAAGGACCTGCTCGAGACCCGCGTGCGCCCGGCGGTGGCTGGCGACGGCGGCGACATCACCTTCCGCGGGTACAAGGAGGGCGTCGTCTACCTGGAGATGAAGGGCGCCTGCTCCGGCTGCCCCTCCTCCACCGCGACGCTCCGGCACGGCGTGCAGAACCTGTTCAAGCACTTCCTGCCGGAGATCCGCGAAGTCCAGGCGGTCTGAGGCGGCCGGGCGCTTCCACCCGAAGCGCCCGTCACCCGAAGCACCCGTCACCCGAAGCGCCCGTGCAACACCTGCGCCCGAACCGCTCCGCGACGGCCGCCCCGCACTGACGGGCGCGGCCGTTTTGCCTTAGGCTCGCCCCTTCCTTCACAGGGTGAGCGGGAGCGAAGCCCCGGCGAACGGGAGTGGGCGTGCATATCCTGGCCATCGACACGGCACTCGAGCTCTGCTCGGCCTGCGTCGCCACCGAGACGACCGACGGCGTCGACCTGCTCGCGCAGGAATCGATGACGCTGGCCCGCGGCCACGCCGAGGCGCTGCTGCCCCTCGTCGAGCGGGTGATGGCCCGGTTCGCGGGCGGGTTCGAGGGCCTGTCGCGCGTCGCCGTCACCGTCGGCCCCGGCAGCTACACCGGCCTGCGCGTCGGCCTGTCGGCGGCC
>NZ_VRUX01000657.1:0-2211 GCF_008039885.1 Methylobacterium sp. WL103 | reverse complement strand
CGCACGATGCGGCCGCGGAACGGCCGGCGCGCCAGCGTCGCAGCGATGCCGCCGAGCGCGGTCAGCGCGAAGCCGACCTTGCCGTGGTGGACCTTCTCCGAGAGCGGGTCGCGGTCGAGCAGGCCTCGGGCGAGGATCACCGCCAGCCGATGGATCGCCGCGATCTCCAGAGACAGGCGCAGGTCGTCGATCAGGTCGGGCAGCACCTTGCCGTCGTCGAGCAGGCCCAGCGTCCGCTCGGCCAGCTCCCGGACGACGGCGCGCAGTTGCGGCGACGCCTTGTCGGCGCCCAGCATCGCGACGGTGGCGCCGTGCCGGTCCAGCGTGTCCTGCGGGAGGTAGACCCGGTCGAGGGCGCGGAAGTCCTTGCCGCAATCCTGGAGGTGGTTGACGATCTGCAGGGCGGCGCAGATCGCGTCCGACGCGGCCCAGACCCGGGCCGGATCCTCGCCGTGCACGTCGAGGACGTAGCGGCCGACCGGCATCGCCGAGTAGCGGCAATAGTGGATCAGCTCGTCCCAGTCGGCGTAGCGGGTCTTGCGCGCGTCCATCCGGAACGCGTCGAGCAGTTCGAGCGCGTGGCGCGGCGGCAGACCGCGGGCGGCGAGCTCGCGCTTCAGCGGCTCGGCTTCGGGATCGGACGGGCCGGCCCCGGTCAGGGCGTCGGCGAGGCCGTCCAGCAGCGCGAGCTTGCGCTCGGGCGACAGCTCGGCGTGGTCGGCGACGTCGTCGCCGGCGCGGACGAAATCGTAGAAGGCCAGGATCGCGCCGCGATTCTTCGGATGGATCAGGTGCGAGGCGACGGGGAAGTTCTCGTCGTTCGCGCCCTTGCCGGAGCGCAGCTCGGTGGCGGAGCCGGGGGCGCTCATCGCGAGACTCCCGGTAGGTATCCGGCGGCGCGGAACCAGTCGATCGCGTCGGACAGCCCCTCGCGGTAGGGCCGGGCGGTGTAGCCGAGCTCGGCCCGCGCCTTGGCGTCGGAGAAGAACATCCGGTAGCGCGACATGCGGATGCCGTCGATCGTTGCGAAGGGCTGCTTGCCGGTGATCCGCGCCATCTGCTCGGAGACGAAGGCGATCGGGTAGACCACCGCCCGCGGCAGGTTCACCGTCGGCGGCTTGCGGCCGACCATGCCGGCGATGTCGCCGAGCATCTGCGACAGCAGCACGTTCTCGCCGCCGAGGATGTACTTTTCGCCGACCCGCCCCTTGCGCAGGGCGAGCAGGTGGCCGGCGGCGACGTCGTCCACGTGGGCGAGGTTGAGGCCGGTGTCGACGAAGGCCGGCATCTTGCCGAGCGCCGCCTCCTGGATGATGCGGCCGGTCGGCGTGGGCTTCACGTCGCGCGGGCCGATCGGCGTCGAGGGGTTGACGATCACCGCCGGCAGGCCGCTTTCCGCCACCATCTCGTCCACCACGCGCTCGGCCACGACCTTGCTGCGCTTGTAGGCGCCGATCGCGGTCTCGGGCGTCAGCGGTCGCGTCTCGTCGGAGGGCGTGACGCCGTCGTCCGGCGGCTTGATGGTCGCGACGCTCGACGTGTAGACGACGCGCTCGACGCATTCGTCGCGGGCGGCGCGCATCAGGTTGCGGGTGCCGTCGCGGTTGGTCCGGACGATCTCTTCCATGTCGGGCGCCCAGAGCCGATAGTCGGCGGCGGCGTGGATCAGGTAGCGCTGGCCCCGCATCGCAGCCGCGCAGGCCGCCGGGTCGCGCATGTCGCCCTCGACCACCTCGACGTCGTCCCAGGTCAGGTTGGTGCGCGGGCTCGTGGCGCGCACCATGATGCGGACCGGAAAGCCGGCGTTGCGGAACACGTCGACCAGGGCGGGGCCGAGGAAGCCGCTGGCGCCGGTGATCAGCACCGGGCCGAGGTCGGAAGAACCGCTTGGGGTCGCCTCTGCCATCACGCTCGAATCGTCACGGGAACGCGGGCGATGCCCTCGATTTGGGCATCGCACCGCAGCAACGCGGCTTTTGTCATCGAATGGCGCGCACGACAAGGCGATCCGGGCCACAGGGGACCCGGATCGCTTTTTGCGGCCTGCGACTCAGGCGAGGCGGAGGCGCGAACGGCCTTCCTGTCGCTCGGGCAGGATTTCCTCGACCTTTTTGACGATGCTGGCGGCGTCGAGGCCGGCTTCGGCGTACATCTTGTCGGGGCTGTCGTGGTCCTGGTAGGCGTCCGGCAGCGTCATCGTGCGGACCCGAA
>NZ_VRUX01000656.1:0-2233 GCF_008039885.1 Methylobacterium sp. WL103 | reverse complement strand
GGCCTCGGCCGCGGCTTCGGTCTCGGCGACCACCGCGGCGACGCGCTGGCCGACGAAGCGCACCACGTCGTCGAGCACGCGGGTGTCGGGCGCGTCGTCGGCCGGGTTCTCGTGGCGGCCGGTGGAGAAGCGCGCCTCCGGCACGTCCGCATGGGTGAAGATCGCGACGATTCCCGGTAGCGCCAGGGCGGCCTCGCGGTCGATCGCGACGATCCGCGCGTGCGGGTGCTCGGAGCGCAGCACCTTCATGTGCAGCAGGCCCGGTATCGCCAGGTCGAAGGTGTAGGCGGCGCGCCCCGAGACCACGTCAGGCGCTGCGGGCGCGGGCACGCTGCGGCCGATCGGATCGCGCAAGCTCGCCGCCTCGGCGGAGGCGATGCCGGCGATGGCGTCGCGGATGGCGCGGTAGCCGGTGCAGCGGCAGAGGTTGCCCTTCAGCGCCGTGCCGAGGTCGCGCTTCTGGCCCTGGTCGAGGGCCGCCGCCGTCATGATCATGCCCGGCGTGCAGAACCCGCACTGGAAGCCCTGCGCCGCGACGAAGGCCGCCTGCATCGGGTGCAGGGCGTCGGGCGCCCGATCCAATGCCCCCTGCCCCGGCTGGCACGGGCCGGACAGGCCCTCGATGGTGGTGACCTCGCGCCCTCCGGCCCGGAACGCCGGCAGGAGACAGCTGTGGATCGGCTCGCCGTCGAGGTGGACCGTGCAGGCGCCGCAATCGCCGGCGTCGCACCCCTTCTTGACGCCGAACCAGCCGCGCTCGCGCAGCAGGGTGCGCAGGCACTGGCCGGGGCGCGGGGCCACCTCCTCGGCGTGGCCGTTGACGACGATCCTCATGCGGCGTCCCCGAGTTCGGCTCGGATCTCCTCGGCGAGCAGGCCGGTGACGTGGCGCCGCCAGTCCGGCGCGCCGTGCACGTCGTCGTACCAGAGCGCGTCGTCGATTCCCGCGGCGATGGCGTCGGCGAGGTCGTCCGCGCCCGGCAATCTCGGGAAGGCGAGGCGCACCGGGCGGCGGGTGGCGGCCGTGACGGTGAGGGCGAACGTGCCGTCGGCGTCCCGCGTCCCGATCAGCAGGGCGCCGGAGCGGCCGTTCGGGCTGAGCGAGATCCGGCGGAAGGCCGTGCGCCGCCGTAGGGCCGCCGCCGGCATGTCGAGGCGCAGCAGGACTTCGTCCGGGGCGAGCGCGGTCGTCTGCGGCCCGAGCACGAAGTCGGCCACCGCCATGCGGCGCTCGCCGCCCGCGCCGGTGCGGATGGTGCAGACGCCGTCAAGCGCCACGCCGAGTGCGATGATCGGCCCGGCAGGCAAGGCGAGGCAGAGGTTGCCGCCGACCGTGGCCCGGTTCCAGATCTTGAACGAGCCGAGCAGCGCCCGGCAGCACTGCCCGACCAGCGGCGCGGCGATCCAGGCCCGCGGCAACTCGATGCGGTCGAGGGCGGCGATGGTGCAGGTGGCCGACAGGCTCAAAGCGGCCTCGGTCGCCGCGCTCGGCGGCAGCGCCAGGCCGGTGAGGTCGATCAGCCGGGCCAGATGCGGCTGCGGCTCAGAGAACAGCCAGGTGCCGCCGGCGAGCCATGCGTCGCCCGGGCGCCAGCCCGGCAGCGCACTGGGCTCCCGCGGCGTCAGGACGGAGGTGATCGTGTCGAGATCCATGTCGCCGTGCCCAAGCAAGTCTTCGTCCAACCGCTTGCGCGGCTGGCGTCGCACCATCACCCCTTCGCGTCGATCACGCCGCCCACGAGGTTGAGGCCGAGCAGCAGCTCGGACGGGAACGCGGTACGGATCACCGGCTCCGTTTGGATGTCGGGGACGAGGCAGGCGGCCTCCGCCCGGCGGGCGGCGACGGCCTCGGCGACCGAGACGGCGGAGAAGCGCAGCCGCGCGCCGGCCTGGGCCTGCGCCAGCCGCCCGAGGTCGGGGCCGATCACGGTCGCGATCTTCGGGTAGCCGCCGGTCGACTGGCGGTCGGCCATCAGCACGATCGGCAGGCCCTCGCCCGGCACCTGGATCGCGCCCATGGCGATGCCGTCCGAAACGATGTCGTGGCCGCGCGCATGGGTCAGGCGCGGGCCGTCGAGGAAGCAGGCCATGCGGTCGCCGCGCCCGCCGACCGTCCACAGGCCGGCGAGGAAGGCTGCGATCTGGTCCGGCGCGAAGGCGTCGTCCTGCGGTCCGAGCACGACGCGGATCACCTCCGCCGGCCGGTCGAGCCAGGGCGCGACCAGGGCCTGCGC
>NZ_VRUX01000655.1:0-2238 GCF_008039885.1 Methylobacterium sp. WL103 | reverse complement strand
GTGGCGGTGGCGATCACCGGGATCGCCGGGCCCGGCGGCGGAAGCGCGGCCAAGCCCGTCGGCCTCGTGCATTTCGGCCTGGCGACAAGAGGTGGCGTACACCACCTGGAGCGGCGCTACGGCGACCTCGGCCGCGCCGAAATCCGACGCCGCGCGGTGCTGGACGCGCTGGACCTACTGGAATCGGCGCTCTGAAGCTGAGCCGCGCGGTTCAGCGACGAGACGAGCTGGACCAACCCTCGCGGAAGCGACGCGCCCCAAACCGCCTGAACCGCCCTCAGGCGGTGCCGTAGACCCGGTCCGCCCGGCTCTCGAAGGCGTCGGTGAACTTGCGGAAGGCGCGGTCGAACATCGTGCCCATCAGCAGGCCGAGGGCGAAGCTCTTAAATTCGTAGGTGATAAAGAAGTCGACGTCGCAACCGCCGTCGCGGCCGGGCTTGAACGCCCAGCGGTTCTCGAGGTGCCGGAACGGGCCGTCGATGTACTCGGCGGTGATCTTGAGGTCCGCGGGGGCGAGGCCGACGCGGGTGGTGAAGCGCTCGCGGATCGCCTTGTAGCCGACGCCCATCTCAGCCACGAGCACCTCCATCCCCTCCCCGGTTCCAGGCTGGCGCCGCAGCACGCGCAGCGATTCGCACAGCGGCAGGAACTCGGGGTAATGCTCCACGTCGGCGACGAGGTCGTACATCTGCTGGGGCGAGTGACGCACCCAGCGGGTGATCCGGAAGGACGGCATCGACGGCTCAGGCTGTGAAGGGGGCGGAGGCGAGAGCTCCCGCGGGCATCAGCGCGCCGCCCCGCTGCGCGGTTCCCTCGGACGAGGTCCGCACCATCGCCGCAGCCGCCTCCGCCGGCACGCCGAGCCGCGCGTTGCGGGCGGCCCGCAGCTTCGAAAAATCCTCGCCGGCATGGTGCGACGAGCGGGTCAGCGGCGTCGCCGAGACCAGCAGGAAGCCCTTGGCGTAGGCGGTGGTCTCGAAGGCCTTGAACTCGTCGGGTGGCACGAAGCGGATCACCTCGTGGTGCTTCTTGGTCGGTTGCAGGTACTGGCCGATGGTGAGGAAGTCGACGTCGGCCGAGCGCAGGTCGTCCATCAGCTGCACGACCTCGTTCCGCTCCTCGCCGAGGCCGACCATGATGCCGGACTTGGTGAAGATCGACGCGTCGAGCTCCTTGACCCGCTGGAGCAGGCGCACCGAGTGGAAGTAGCGGGCGCCGGGTCGGACCGTGAGGTAGTTGCCGGGCACCGTCTCGAGGTTGTGGTTGAACACGTCGGGCCGCGCCGCGACCACGGTCTCCAGCGCGCCGTCCTTGCGCAGGAAGTCCGGCGTCAGGATCTCGATCGTGGTGCCGGGGCTGAGCCGGCGGATCGCCGCGATGGTGCGGGCGAAGTGCTCGGCCCCGCCGTCGGCGAGGTCGTCGCGGTCGACGGAGGTGATGACGACGTGGTGCAGGCCGAGCTTGGCCACCGAGTCGCCGATCTTCTCCGGCTCGTCGGCGTCGAGGGCGCCCGGCAGGCCGGTGCGCACGTTGCAGAAGGCGCAGGCCCGCGTGCAGGTGTCGCCCATGATCATGAAGGTGGCGTGCCGCTTCTCCCAGCATTCGCCGATGTTGGGGCAGCCGGCCTCCTCGCAGACCGTCACGAGGCCGTGCTCGCGCACGATCGCGCGGGTCTCTGCCCAGGCCGGGGACCCCGGCGCCTTCACGCGGATCCAGTCCGGCTTGCGCAGCTGGACCGGCTGGTCCGGCCGGTGCGCCTTCTCCGGGTGGCGGATGCGGGGCGCGAGCGGCGGCCGCGGATCGTTCTTCAGCAGATCGAGGACGGTCGCCATGCCACACCGCGTGCGAGGCACCCGCGGCGCGGGCATCGGGAGAGAGCTTCGACTTAAGGCGTCCGGACCCGTGCCGCAAACCGCCGCGACCGCAGGTCGCCCACGAACCCGAGACAGGGCTTGCGGAATCGTCACGGCGGACCGGCCCGCGCGATCGGCCGCAACCGGCCGCCGGAACCCGGCGGGACCGATCCGGTTCCCTCGGTTTCCAGCCGTACGCGGCCCGCATCGAAGGACGATCGCTTGACCCGGATCCTGCGCCTCGCGCTCGCCGCGCCCCTGTCGCTCGCGCTCGGCGCACACTTTGCGCTCGGCGCCTCTGTCGCCCTCGCCGCCCCCTGTCACTTATACACCTAACCGAGCCCACGAGCCCGGAGCCGAACTCCTATGCCGGCATAAGCGTGAA
>NZ_VRUX01000654.1:0-2246 GCF_008039885.1 Methylobacterium sp. WL103 | reverse complement strand
GGATGTGCTCGACACAGGCGCGTCGGCGCGCGGGGCTCAGAAGTTTCCCCGGGACGCCTCCTGCAGGATCAGCTTGTCGAGGGTGAGATCGGCGATTGCCTTTCGAAGCCGAGCATTCTCGGTCTCAAGACTCTTCATCCGTCGAACTTGATCCGACTTCAGGCCGCCAAACTCACGCCGCCACCGGTAGTACGTCACCGAACTCACACCGAGCGCGCGGATTGCATCGGCCACGCTCTGGCCCTGTGAGATCAGCACGTCCGCCTGACGTAGCTTCGCGACGATCTCCTCGGGCTTCGGGTGCTTTGCCATCTCGTCCGTCCTCCAGGCTCAAAAGCCATACCAAAGGGCGGACCACTTCAATGGGGGCGGACCAAAAAGTGGAGTGAACGCTTCGATCATGTTCCACGCCACGCTGGATGACTTAGCTGAGCGCGAAGCTGATATGGATCGCTATCCATGCGAACGTCCGGTTTCTCGACTTTGCTCGTCGAAAGCAGACCGTCGCAAATCCACCCAACCCGGTCGTGGAGCGGACGGACGGGTCCCGACCCAACTCGGTCATTTGGATCGCCTTTTGCGGTTCTCCAAAGCGGCCGCTGATCACTCAGGAAATCAGCCGATCAGCCAAGGCCGCAGCTTCGACTGCGTCGATCCATGCACTCTTGCATGCGCCATAAGCGTGAGAGTTGTCGGGGTAGAGCGCTCGGCACCTGACTCTCTCATGCGCATAGGATGTCACGAGCTCTGGTCTCTTCCGAAGGTAGTCGCGGAATACGAGGTGGCGCTCGATGTCGGGAGATCCCGTGGCGAAGCAATGCAGTTGTACGAGCCGCCGCCCAGAATGGCACTCGTCTTTCGTGGCGTAGCGCCGCCCCGGCAGTCCGAACTCGCCCCACCATGCGAAGCCGATTGCTTCGAGGTCACTTCTGCGCCGATCCAGCACATAGAGGTCGCCGACGACCGGCATAAGATCCAAGATGGGCTTTGCCGTCAGACCTGGGATAGCGGTCGATCCGATATGGTGGACGGCAAGCAAGATTGGATTGAGCGCGACGCGTAGGATCGCGGCTTGCGCCTCAGCAGCCTCTGACCAGCGGGGGTCGTGTTCGGCCAACTCGACCTCGAATGGGGGTGGCATCAGATGTTCAACAATGTGCGCTCGCGCGCGGCGTCGATTACCACGTGCGCGGGAACATTGATCCATGCGGCACCGCTAAGGTCGGCCCCTGCTTCTAGCCAATCGCCCACGATACGGTAACCAAGGGTGTAGCCGAGCCAGCGCGGATACCGGCCGCCGAAGCCGAAGAACCATGCACGATGGTCGTGCCCGTTGCTCACGAGCGTGGCGTCGTCCGGCAGATTGGCCGCAAGTACCTCGTCGGTCACGGCGCATTCCCACGGCTCGGGCGGGGAGTTGAACAGGTGGCTGACGAACTGCCCCGCGAGGCCCTCGCTGACGAGGGATTCGCCCAGCGTCCAGCCGTAGCCGGGACCGGCCATGCGCATGCAGTGGTGGGCCTCGTGCGCCACGGTCCGGCGCAGATCCCCATTTCTCAGCGCGGGCGCAAAGTTGGGGTTATCGGGATCGATAGTGAGGGAGAACAGGTCAGGGCGGATGGCTTGCCCCGTCGTGCCGGTCTCCGGGATCACTTCACCGGGCAAGCGTTGCACGAGGATGTCGAGCGGCGGCACCGGCAGCACGCGCGCCACAGCCCTTCTGGCGATCTCGACCTCCCCGGCGACGATGTCGCGCCAGGGACCCAAATCACCGGACGCCTCAAGCCAATGTAGCTGCCACATCATCTAACCTCACCCAGGTCCAGCCTCATCCTGGCGTGAGTGACAAGGTGGGACAACTCCGCCTGTGGGTCGAGGACAAGCACTGCTGCCGGACGTCCGCTCCACGCGATTGCCACCCGAAAGCGGACAGACAGAAATCCACCCAACCCAGTCGTAGGGCGGACGGTCAGGACCCGACCCAACTCGGCCGTACGAGACGACATCGTCGTTGCCGGAAAGCGGACGTAAGCTTCCGCTCTCGCGGACGGCAGGTGATCGGCCCCCACGAGGTGGTCCAAGGATAAAGTTAGTGCACGGTGGGCCGCTCCGCCACGGGTAGCTTGGCCGGCGGAGCTGGTCTGGCAAGCGCAGCCGGCCAAGCGGAGAAGGCTGGCATGAACACCTCCGGGGCCGGCGGTCGGTATCCCAGAGAGGCATGCGGGCGCACGCCGTTGTAGTGACGT
>NZ_VRUX01000653.1:0-2247 GCF_008039885.1 Methylobacterium sp. WL103 | reverse complement strand
CGTTGTTCTTGATCGCGCCGTCGAAGCCGGCGGCGAGCCCGGGCTGGGCCTGGGCTAGGAGCAAGGCGGCTCCGGCGAGGAGGGTGCGGAGGCTGGTGCAGATATGGGTCATGAAGCGGGTCTCTCGCGCATGCGCGCTCGTTCGGCGGCCGGGGCCTGCCGCGAGGGCTGGTTCGAAATCGGAAATCCGTGGTGCAAGGCCGGGCTGGCCGTGCATCGCCCTGGGAAGACGCCGGAAGGCGCGGTCTATTCCCCGAGGCCGGCGAAAAAAGCGCGGCGGCCTCGGGATTCGGGGGTTCAGGGCGTCGGCTTCAACGCCGTGAGGTAATCGATGATGGTCTGCACGTCGGCCTGATCGACGGGCGCCTTGTAGACGTGGACCATCTTGTTCACGGTCTCGGTCCACTGCGCCTTCGTGAGCTTGGGCTGGGTCAGCACCATCCCGGCCGAGTGGCAGGCGAGGCAGTTGTTGTTGACCGCCTCGGCCCCCGGTCCGTCCGGGAAGATCCGGTCGGAGGTCGGGAATTCGATCGATTGCGAGGTGAAGTGCATCGGCTCGGGAGCCGGGGCGGCGAGCGCCACCAGGGGAGACAGTATGAGGGCGGCGATGAGGGCCGCAGGGCGGATCGGGTTCATGGCTGTTCTCCTCAAGCGGCCTGGAAGGACACGGCCTCGATGCCGTTCTGCATGAAGCCGGCGCCGTTCCAGACCCGGTCCAGGGGCTGCGCGACGCCGTTGGTGTTGGTGCAGCGGACCCTGACCGTGTGGCTGCCGGCAGCCAATGCCGGCAAGCTGCCGTCGAAGCGGCGGAAGCTGTAGGGGCCTTCGTCCGCGCCGAGCTGCGCCGGGAACCACGTCGCTCCGCCGTCTCCGGAGAAGTCGACCGCCTTTACCCCGCAATCGCCGCCGAAAGCGATGCCGCGAAGGGCCACCGGCGTTCCGGCCGCCACCTTGGCGCCATCGGTCAGGTTGGTGACGAAGGAGCGTGGCACCATCCTGTTGATCGGCACCGTCTTGAAGCCGGTCTGGCCGGGCTTGATGTTGGCGCCCAGCACGTCCGGTATGCGGTAGGCGATCTTCATCCAATATTGGTCGTCGGGCTTGTCCAGCACCTCGATGTCGGACAGCATCTTGACCCAGTAGGTCGAGTACCAGCCCGGCACCACGAGGCGGAGCGGGAAACCGTTGAGCAGCGGAAGTTGCTCGCCGTTCATCGCGTAGGCGATCATCACCTCACCATTGTTGGCGTGGTCGAGATCGAGGGACTTCTTGAAGTCCGGCGCGTCGTCGACCACGGGCTCGTCGAGGCCGCTGAAGCGCACCTGCACGGCGCCGGACTTCACCCCGGCCTTTTCGAGCACGTCCTTGAGGCGCACCCCGGTCCAGCGGGCGTTGCCCATCGAGCCGTTGGCCCATTGCGCGCCGGGCACCCGCGGCTCGAACAGCCCACGCGAATTGCCCGAGCACTGGTTCACCGCGGCGATCTCGAAGCGCGGCAGGCCGGCGATGGCGTCGAGGGAGAGCGAGAGTTCCTTCTCGACATGACCGTGGACCTTGAGCCGGAAGGTGCCGGCATCGACCTCCGTCGGGATCGAGGCCCAGTGCCAACGGACGTAGAAGCGGTCGTTGGGGGTGAACACGCCCTCGTCGAATACCGAGAACGGCGTCTCCAGCAGCGGCGGATGAGTGCGCTGCAGGATCATCTCGCCCTTGTCCGGAAAGGCCTTGGTCAGCGTCCGCTCGTCTGGGCCGCCCGGCAGCGGAAGCTTCACCGAGCCTGCCGCCCAGGCCGGCAGCGCGGCGCCGAGGCTGCCGAGCCCGAGTCCACCCAGGACGAGGCGGCGGTTCGTCGGTCTGTCCAGTCCGTGCATGGTCTCTCCCCTAAGAATGTCGGCGTCGATGCGTTCGAAGGCATCGGACCCGTCGCGATTCCTCGCGACCATGGAGATGCTACGGGATACGATTTATTCCTTCCAACGGTCTTTCGCGATGCGAATGATCTCCAAGCGCGATGATTTGAGAAGTTTCGATCTACGATGGGACGATCAAGGACGCCGTCTCGGCGTCACGCCGCCGGCGCGCCGACGGGCGCGGTCCTGCGATGCCCGAACAGGGCGTGCCGTTCGGCGAAACCGCGCAGGGCGACAATGCCGAGCGGTTCGAGGGCATGCGCCAATCCGTCGATGAAAGTGTCGGTGGCGATCAGCGGCGTGTCGTAGGTCTTGCACAGGCGCTCGACGCGAGCGA
>NZ_VRUX01000652.1:0-2248 GCF_008039885.1 Methylobacterium sp. WL103 | reverse complement strand
CGTTGTTCTTGATCGCGCCGTCGAAGCCGGCGGCGAGCCCGGGCTGGGCCTGGGCTAGGAGCAAGGCGGCTCCGGCGAGGAGGGTGCGGAGGCTGGTGCAGATATGGGTCATGAAGCGGGTCTCTCGGGCATGCGCGCTCGTTCGGCGGCCGGGGCCTGCCGTGAGGGCTGGTTCGAAATCGGAAATCCGTGGTGCAAGGCCGGGCCGGCCGTGCATCGCCCTGAGGAGACGCCAGAAGGCGCGGTTTATTCCCCGAGACCGGCGAAATAGCGCGGCGGCCTCGGGATTCGGGGGTTCAGGGCGCCGGCTTCAACGCCGTGAGGTAATCGATGATGGTCTGCACGTCGGCCTGATCGACGGGCGCCTTGTAGACGTGGACCATCTTGTTCACGGTCTCTGTCCACTGCGCCTTCGTGAGCTTGGGCTGGGTCAGCACCATCCCGGCCGAGTGGCAGGCGAGGCAGTTGTTATTGACCGCCCCGGCCCCCGGTCCGTCGGGGAAGATCCGGTCGGAGGTCGGCATCGCGATGGATTGCGAGGTGAAGCGCATAGGCTCGGGCGCCGGCGCGGCGAGCGCCACCAGGGGAGACAGGGCGAGCGCGGCGATCAGGGCCGCCGGATGGATCGGGTTCATGGCTGGTCTCCTCAAGCGGCCTGGAAGGACACGGTCTCAATGCCGTTCTGCATGAAGCCGTTGGCGTTCCAGACCTGGTCCATGCCCTGGGCGACGCCGTTGGTATTGGTGCAGCGGACCTTGACCGCATGGGTGCCGGCGGCCAGCGCCGGCAGGCTGCCGTCGAAGCGGCGGAAGCTGTAGGGGCCCTCGTCCGCGCCGAGTTGCGCCGGAAACCACGTCGCCCCGCCGTCTCCGGAGACCTCGACCGCCTTTACCCCGCAATCGCCGCCGAACGCGATGCCGCGGATGGCCACCGGCGTTCCAGCCGCCACCTTTGCACCTTCGGTCAAATTGGTGACGAAGGAGCGTGGCACCATCCTGTTGATCGGCACCGTCTTGAAGCCGGTCTGGCCGGGCTTGATGTTGGCGCCTGGCACGTCCGGGATGCGGTAGGCGGTCTTCATCCAGTACCCGTCGTCGGGCTTGTCCAGCACCTCAATGTCGGACAGCATCTTGACCCAGTAGGTCGAGTACCAGCCCGGCACCACGAGGCGGAGCGGGAAACCGTTGAGCAGCGGGAGCTGCTCGCCGTTCATCGCGTAGGCGATCATCACCTCACCATTGTTGGCGTGGTCGAGATCGAGGGACTTCTTGAAGTCCGGCGCGTCGTCGACCACGGGCTCGTCGAGGCCGTTGAAGCGCACCTGCACGGCGCCGGACTTCACGCCAGCGCGTTCGAGCACGTCTTTGAGGCGCACGCCGGTCCAGCGGGCGTTGCCCATCGAGCCGTTGGCCCATTGCGCGCCGGGCACCCGCGGCTCGAACAGGCCGCGTGAATTGCCCGAGCACTGGTTCACCGCGGCGATCTCGAAGCGCGGCAGACCGGCGATGGCGTCGAGCGAGAGCGAGAGTTCCTTGTCGACGTGGCCGTAGACCTTAAGACGGAAGGTGCCGGCGTCGACTTCGGTCGGGATCGAGGCCCAGTGCCAACGGACGTAAAAGCGATCGTTGGGGGTGAACACGCCCTCGTCGAACACCGAGAACGGCGTCTCCAGCAGCGGCGGATGGGTGCGTTGAAGGATCATCTCGGCCTTGCCCGGAAAGGCGGTGGTCAGCGCCCGCTCATCCGGGCCGCCAGGCAGCGGAAGCTTCACCGAGCCTGCCGCCCAGGCCGGCATGGCGGCGCCGAGGCTGCCGAGCCCTAGGCCACCCAGGACGAGGCGGCGGTTCATCGGTCTGTCCAGTCCGTGCATGGTTTCCCCCTTTAAAAAATGTCGGCGTCGATGCGTTCGAGGGCACCGGGCCTGTGGCGATTTCTTGCGACCAAGGAGATGCTACGGGATGCGATTTATTCCCACCAACGGTCTCTCGCGATGCGAACGATCTCCCGATGCGATGGTTTAGAAATTTTCGATCTCCGCCTCTGTGGTGACGGAGGCCGCTTAAGCGTCACGCCGCCGGCGCTTCGACGGGCGCGGTCCTGCGATGCCCGAACAAGGCGTGACGTTCGGCGAAACCGCGCAGGGCGACAATGCCGAGCGGTTCGAGGGCATGCGCCAATCCGTCGATGAAAGTGTCGGTGGCGATCAGCGGCGTGTCGTAGGTCTTGCACAGGCGCTCGACGCGAGCGA
>NZ_VRUX01000651.1:0-2249 GCF_008039885.1 Methylobacterium sp. WL103 | reverse complement strand
GGTCTCTCAGCCCTCGATCGCCGCCGCCGGCGCGGCCCCGAGCGCGAGCGCGAGCAGGGGCAAGGCGAGGTAGGGGATGGCGAGGTAGGCGATGGCGAGGTGGGGGGTGGCGAAGCGGGGAACGGAGAGGCGCGCATGCGGGCGAGCGACCGCTCGGGACGGGATCGAAATTCTGAGCACGCAGGCCTCGAAGATGTGGGACACGTCGTCCAGAGATCGTCCGCGCCCGTCCGGGGGCAAGCGGGCGCGAGGACGCGGGGCGTCGCACCCTCAGGAATCGCGGCGGGTGTCGTCCTTCGCCTCGAGGTCCTTCAGCATGGCGATCACCGAGCGGCGGAGCTCCGCGTCGCCGATGGATTGGAACAGCCGCAGCAATTCGGCAGGGTCCGGATCGGAGGCCTGGACGCCGGTGCGCGGGCCGAGGAAGAACGCCGTGTCGACGCGAAGCAGTTCCGCGATCTTGCCCAGCAGGATCTGCGCCCGTTCGGATCGATCCGATCCGTCGTTCCGGCCGTCCTCCACGGTGGGCTCCTTACGCCACGGTCTCGTTATGCAACCTAGAATAAACTTACAGGACTCTATAAACAGGGCAGGATGGTGTCTGTCCAGCCGCCGGACGCGATATCCGTCGCGTCCGCGACCGGCGGGCGACGGCCGGCTCCGTCGTACGGCTCCTGCGAAAGGGCTGCGCAACGCATGATCACGAAGGCCCTCGACGTCACCTACGGCCTTTTCCAGGCCTTCGACCGGGCCGGCTCGGTCGACGCGTTGGACCGCACGCTGCTCGACGCGGTGTCCAAGCTCGGCGTCGAGAGCACGTTCGCCGGCATCATCCCGATCCCCGGCACCAGCCGTCGCGACCAGGCGGCCCACGTCCTGCTCGACAGCACGCCGCCCGGGTGGACCGAGCGCTACTTCAAGGCCGGCCACCTCTTCCGCGATCCGACCATCCGCCGCCTGACCGCCGACCTGACCCCGTTCCGCTGGTCCGACATCGAGCCGGCCTACCGCGCCGACGCCGCCGCCCGGCGGGTGATGGACGAGGCCGGCGACTTCCGCCTGCGCCAGGGCTTCACCGTGCCGCTGATCACCCTCGACGGGCGCGTCGCGGGGTTCAGCTTCGGTGCCGAGCGGTTCGACCCGTCGCCGGAGCTGCGCGGCATGCTGCAGCTCGTGGCGAGCTACGCCTTCGGCCGGTCGATCGCGCTCGGCGAAGGACCGCCGCGGCCGGAGGTCCGGCTGACCCCGCGCGAGCGCGAGGCCCTGCAATGGGCCGCCGACGGCAAGACCGAGTGGGAGATCGGCGAGCTGATGTCGATCTCCGAGCACGGCGCCGAGAAGCACCTGCGCTCGATCCGGACCAAGCTCGGCACCGCAAGCCGGACGCACGCGGTCGCGGAAGGGTTTCGTCGCGGGTTGCTGAAGTAGGCGCAGCAAGCCCTCGTATCGGATACCGGTTCCTCGAAAACGGCTGCCGGCGAGGTGGCGGGGCGGCCGACCGCAAACGCGGACGGATTGATAAAATCCAGTCAAGCTGCGCCAATTTTAAGTGCAGAATAGTACGCGAACGCGTACTTTCGGAGAAATACTTAGAAACGATACTGACGGCCAATCAATGGAGGCCGTCTTGATCCATATCGTCACCCCTGAGAACGTCGATCGTTACCGCGATGCCATGGAGCAGGCCTATCGCCTGCGGCACCAAGTCTTCGTCGAAGAGAAGGGCTGGCACGACCTCGCCAAGCCCGACGGACGCGAGATCGACCAGTTCGACGACGGCCACGCCGTCCACATGCTGGCGATGCAGGAGGACCGCGTCGTCGGCTACCAGCGCATGCTGCCGACCACCCGCCCCTACCTGCTCACCGAGGTGCTGCCGGAGCTCTGCGAGGTCGAGGCGCCGCGCAGCGCCCGGGTCTGGGAGTGGACCCGCTACGCCGTGCAGCGGGACGTGCGCGACCGCGGCCGCATCTTGAGCCCGGTCGGCAGCGCGCTGCTCGCCGGCATCGTCGAGTGGGGCCTGGAGAGCGGCATCGAGTCGATCGTCATCGAGATGAACCCGCTCTGGCTGCTGCGCCTCGTGCAGCTGCATTTCCGGGTGACGCCCCTCGGCCTGCCCTGCCGGATCGCCGGCGAGGACACCCTCGCCGTGGTCGCGGCCTTCGACGTGCGCACGCTCCGGCGCCTGCGCGAGACCCGGGGCGACGCCGCCTCCGTGCTCACCGCCCGGCCCGCCCTGCCCCAGCGCC
>NZ_VRUX01000650.1:0-2266 GCF_008039885.1 Methylobacterium sp. WL103 | reverse complement strand
CGTGGCGGGGGCTTGGGCCGCAGGCGCGGTGGCGTTCGCGCGCGGCGGCAGCAGGCTGTCGAGGTTGAGCCGCTGCACGGCGACCATCAGCACCACGGTGAGCACGGCGGTGATGATCGCGGTGAGCACCAGGGCGCCGGTGCCGGGCAGGCGCCGCGTGCGCTCGGTCAGGCCGCGCATCTCGGAGCGGAGCGCGGCGAGGTCGGACTGGCGGGCGGCCTCGTTCATGCGGTTCGAGGCGCCCTCGACCTTGTCCTCGACGCGGGTCAGCAGAGACTCGGAGCGGGCGTACTTGTCCTCGATGCGCGAGGTCTTGTCCTCGATCCGGGCGAGCTGGTCGAACAGCTGGTTGGCGGCGATCGGCGTCGCCACGGAGGCGCCGGGAATCGCGGGCTTCGCCTCCACGCGGGCTGTCTCCACATGCGTGGTCGCCGCCGGGATGAAGTCCTGTCCGGTCGCGGTCTTGGGGGCGTCGGTCATGCGTGTCGGACCCTTGCTCGTCTGCGGTTCGGAAGGCGGCCCGGCGCCTCGTGGAGCTGGGCTTGGTCGCGAAACCGCCGGCCCGCGGGTGGCGCCCGCGAGCCGGCCGGGTGAACGGATCAGATCAACGCGTTAGATCAGCTTGGCCATCGCCACGGCCGTGTCGGCCATGCGGTTCGAGAAGCCCCACTCGTTGTCGTACCAGGCGAGGATGCGGACGAAGGTGCCGTCCATGACCTTGGTCTGGTCGAGGTGGAAGGTCGAGGAGTGCGGGTCGTGGTTGAAGTCGATCGAGACGTTGGGCTGGTCGGTGTAGGCCAGCACGCCCTTGAGCGGGCCGTCGGCCGCCGCCACGATCGCCGTGTTGATCTCCTCGACGGAGGTGGCGCGCTTGGCGGTGAACACGAGGTCGACCGCCGAGACGTTCGGCGTCGGCACGCGGATCGAGGTCCCGTCGAGCTTGCCCTTCAACTCGGGCAGCACGAGGCCGACGGCCTTGGCGGCGCCGGTCGAGGTCGGGATCATCGAGAGCGCGGCGGCGCGGGCCCGATAGAGGTCCTTGTGCATCTGGTCCAGCGACGGCTGGTCGTTGGTGTAGGAGTGGATCGTGGTCATGAAGCCGCGCTCGATCCCGACGAGGTCGTTGAGGACCTTCGCCACCGGCACCAGGCAGTTCGTGGTGCACGAGGCGTTCGAGATCACGTGGTGGTCGGCGGTGAGCTGGTCGTGGTTCACGCCGTAGACCACCGTCAGGTCGGCGCCGTCGGCGGGGGCCGAGACGATGACGCGCTTGGCGCCGGCGTCGAGGTGGGCCTTGGCCTTGTCCTTCGAGGTGAAGATGCCGGTGCATTCGAGCGCGATGTCGACGCCGAGCTCGCGGTGCGGCAGCTCGGCCGGGTTGCGCACGGCGGTGACGCGGATGCGGTTGCCGTCGACGACGATGTAGTCGCCGTCGACCACGACCTTGGCGTTGAACCGGCCGTGGATCGAGTCGAAGCGCAGCAGGTGCGCGTTGGTCTCGACCGGCCCCAGGTCGTTGATCGCCACGACCTCGATGTCCTTGCGGCCGGCCTCGTGGATCGCGCGCAGCACGTTGCGGCCGATGCGCCCGAACCCGTTGATGGCAACCTTCACCGTCACGGCGTGACTCCTTCCCGAGATGGGGCGCCACCTTGCGGGCGCCGCTCGATGATACCGGGGCGGCGCGTCGGCCGTCCGGTGCTGCGGCCGGCTCTATGAACCGCCGAATTGAACCTGGGATGAACCGACGCGAGGACCGGGCACGGGTCGCCGGGGACCATCCGTGAGACGGACGACGCGGGCGAGGGCCTCGGGACTGGCACGGGTCGGATATCCGGGCAGAGGATGCGCGCGAGGACAGGCCCTGCGCGTGCGGCGGGTCTCTAACATGGTGCCTCGGGCTGTCAAAGCGCACGCGGTGGCTGTGCGCGCGCAAGCCCTGACAATCCGGACGGCCTGACCGGGCGGGATCGTCCCGACGCGGATTTGCCTGGGCGTGCGGTCGGAATCGGCTGGAAATCCGCTGCGGCTTAGGGGAAACCTGCCCTCGACCATGAGCGAGCCCGCCAGCCCCCCGACCGATCCGCCCGGCGACGACGCTGCCGGGCCCGACTCCGCCGGGCACGACTCGGCCGGGCACGACTCGGCCGGGGACGCCCTGCGCAGGCTCGATGCGGCGTTGCTGCAGCTCGAGGCCGCCGTCGCGCGCCGGCTCGAGGCGGAGGCGAACCCCGCCGACGTCGAGGCGGAGCGCGCGATCATGGCC
>NZ_VRUX01000064.1:0-13577 GCF_008039885.1 Methylobacterium sp. WL103 | reverse complement strand
ACTCTACACGCCCGAGGCGTTCGCGGCGGCGATCCGGCCGCCGGCCCGCACGGCGCCGCGCACCGCCCTCGTTTCCATCGAGCAGACCACCAGCTTCTCGGGCGGCTCGGTCTGGGCGCTGGCCGACATGCGGGCGATCCGCGACATCGCCCGCGCCCACGGCCTGAAGGCGCATATCGACGGCGCCCGCCTGCTCAACGCGGTGGCCGCCACCGGAATCGCGGCGAAGGACTACGCGCAAGGGTTCGACAGCGTCTGGCTCGACCTCAGCAAGGGCCTCGGCTGCCCGGTCGGCGCGGTTCTGTGCGGCTCCCGCGACTTCGTCGTCGAGGCCTGGCGCTGGAAGTACCGGCTCGGCGGCGCCATGCGCCAATCCGGCGTGGTCGCCGCCGCCGGCCTCTACGCCCTCGACCACCACGTCGCGAAGTTGAGCACCGACAACGCGCACATCCGGCTGATCCACGACGCGATCGCCGACGCGCCGGGCTTGAGCTTCGACCCGAGCGCGGGGCAATCGAACATCCTGTGCTTCGGCGTCTCCGGCCTCGGCGTCACCGCCCCGGCCTTCGCCGAGGCCTGCCTCGCGCACGACGTCCGCATCCGCGCCATCGGCAGCCAGATCCGCGTCACCACCCACCTCGACGTGGATCGCGCCGGGGCGGAACGCGCGGCCGAGGTGATCCGCGCCGTCGCCGAGGCCTTCGCCGAACGCCGGGCGGCGCCCGTTCGGTGAAGGTCACACTCTGACGGGGGGAGCGACACCGCGGGTTCGTCTTCGGCCCATTGCAGAAGATCGGGAGGTCTGCCCCGAGCCCGTCTGGTGGATGAGGGCTTACGACGGGATTTGAGTGGAAAGCGGTAACTCAGAGACTAAGCATTGAACGCCTATTTCGCGATCCAGAGCGGGCTTTCTTCGAGAATGGATGGACAACTACGCAGGCAAGAGGCCGGCCGCGCGATAGTTGTCGATCAGGGTGTCGAACAGCGGGAGATCGGCGCGGCCCCGCGCCATGAGTTGAGCACCCGCGACGGCCGCGTAGATGGCGCGAGCCCGGCCTTCGCTGTCCGCCGCCTTCACGACACTCGCCGCCGTCAACAACTTGCTCAACCACGCGACGTTGACGTCGGCGAATGCGCGCACCTCGTGTTTCACGGTATCGGGTAGATCATCGTATTCCGCCGTCATGAAGCTGGACAAGCACATGCGGTTGTCGTTCTGCAAAGACACCCGGAAAATCTCAGGATACCGACGCAGTCCGTCCAGTGGGTCGGCCGCTTCGTCCGAGATGGCTTCGAGATCGGTGGCGATGTCTTCCCAATAACGCTTCGCGACCGCCGCTCCGAGTTCGGCCTTGCCGGGGAAGTGATAGTAGACGCTTGCGGCCTTGATCCCGACCTCGGCTGCCAAGTCGCGGAAATTCAATCCGCTGTAGCCGTGCGCCATGGCGGTTCGCTTCGCAGCGGCAAGGATCGCTTCCTTATACCCCGAACTCATCGCGCCCATCCTCCGCAAGAAAATTACCTGCCTGTTGGCAGATAGGCGTTGACCGCTCGGAAAGGAAGGCCTAGTGATTCGTCTGCCTACTGACAGACAGAGAGAGTCAGATGACCAGCCAAACCGCCTCCAAGCTCCAGCTTTTCACCTCGCCCTCGGCGTTCCCCAACCCACAGCGCCTGCGCATCTTCCTGCACGAGAAGGGCATCGCGGATCGGTTCGACGAGCGCGTCTACGACATGTCGCCGGTCGGCGAGCAGCGGCAGTGGCGGCATCTGAAGATGAACCCGTGGGGCGAGACGCCGACGCTGAAACTCGAGGACGGAAGCGTCATCTCGGAGACGGCGGCCATCGTCCGGTACCTCGATCAGGCCTTCCCCGGTCGGCGGATCATGGGTGATAGCCCCCTTGAGCAGGGCCTCGACACCATGTGGGACAACCGCATCTGGGTCCACATCCTCTACCGGATCGTGACCGCGTTCCACGTCCTGCATCAGGGGCTGGGGCCAAAGCTCGAACTCACCAGCAACCCGGCCTGGGGCGAGCATTGCCGCAAGGAAGCGCTGGCCCATGCGAGCTTGGTGAACCAGCACCTGTCGGACGGGCGCGAATGGCTGCTCGGCGGCGAAGCGCCGACTTTCTCGGACATCACGATGGCGACCGCGATCGCCTTCTCGAAATTCCCCGTGAACGCCACGCCGCTGGACGAGCGCTTCGAGCACATCGACGCATTCTGGAAGCGCTGGCAGCAGCGGCCGACCTTCCTCGCCGCCTATGCCGACCGTCAGAGCGGTGTGCCGGAGTTGGACGACCGGGCCTGATCGACCATCGGCATTCCGGGATTGGTGCGCTGGTCGAGCCCCCTCCGACCAGCGCTCTGCCGTCATCGGGACTTCGAACGACCGCTGTGTCGCCGAATGCGGTCGTCGATCGAAGGGGTCTGGAGGGCTGCTGAGGGTCGTTGTCGGACGTTTGGCTATGGGTACCAAGCGTCGGATTTCCGCCTATCGGGCGCCGGTCGGCAGAGCCGCACGGCGCCCGCTTCGTCCCTCCCGTTACTCGGCCTTGCGCTACTCGGCCTTGCGCTTGACGATGGCCATCGTCTTCGGATCGAGCTTGAGGTCGAACTGCTTGCCCGAGCCGTCGACGGCGTCGTCGACCTCGATCATGCCGTCGTCGAGCTCGATCTCCTTCCACTTGGTGAAGCCTTCTTGGCGGAGCATGGCCTCGACCTTGGCCTGCTGGTCCGGCGGCAGCTTCTCGTCGGCCTGAGCGGCACCGGTCAGGCCGGCGGCGAAGACGAGGGCGAGGGCGGTGGATGTCAGGCGCATGGCGGTTTCCGTTTGTGGTTGTCGACCGGCAGAGAACAGCCGCGCAAGGAGCCGGTTCCTGAACCGGTTCCTGAGGTTGTCAGGCTAGGGATGGCCGCCTAGGCTTACTTTCCGTCGAGCCGAAGGCCCCCTCCCGCATGGTCACCCGCGTCGCCACCGTCGCCTTCGAGGGGATGGCGGTAGGTGTTTCCCACCCGATGCTAGTCCCTACCTACCTTTACCAAGCCTCTGCGATCACGTAGGTTTATCGCTACTCGGCGGCTCCAGTTGGCTCTGCCGATTTCTGCCATTTACCGCCTAGCGCTTCCATAGTGCTTCCGCGGAAGCGGGATGGGGGCGATGGCGAAGCTGACGAAGCGGGTAGTCGAAGCGGCTGATGTCCGGCCCAAAGATTATTTCCTCTGGTGCGATGAGCTGCCCGGCTTCGGAGTGCGCATCCTCGCGTCCGGCCGGCGCAGCTACCTCGTCCAGTACCGCAACGCCGGCCGATCTCGTCGGGTCACGATCGGGCTGCATGGCCCGGTGACGCCGGACCAGGCGCGGAAAGAAGCGCTCGGACTGCTTGGGCGCATCGCGAAAGGCGAAGACCCGGCCGAGGACAAGGCCACACAGCGGCGGGCACTCACGGTCTCGCAGCTCTGTGCCCGCTACCTGGATGCGACGAAGGCCGGGCTCGTGCTCGGCCGTGGCGGCAAGCCGAAGAAGGCCACGACGCTCGTCTCGGACCGCGGCCGCATCGAGCACCACATCCTGCCGCTGCTCGGCAACCGGCTCGTCCAGGATCTGACGCGCCCGGACGTGCAGAGATTCGTGCGGGACGTTCAGACCGGCCGCACCCGCAAGACCTACAAAACCAAGGCGCGAGGTATTGTCCTCGTCGAGGGTGGCGCCGGCGCGGCCGCGCGCACGGCCGGCCTGCTCGGCGGCATCCTTTCGTACGCGATCGGGGAGGGCATCATCGCGACGAACCCAGTCCAGGGCGTGCGTCGCCCGGCCGACAAGAAACGGGATCGCCGGCTCACGCCTGCCGAGTTCGCAGCGCTCGGGGGCGTGCTCGCCTCGGCGGACCGGGAAGGCGAGAGCTGGCAGTCGACCGATGCGATACGGCTTCTCTGCCTGACCGGCTGCCGCTTGCGCGAGGTCACGAACCTGCAGTGGATCGAGGTGGACGTCGCAGGCTCGTGCCTGCGGCTCGCCGATACGAAGGAAGGGCGTTCCGTTCGACCGCTCGGCACCGCCGCGGTGCGCTTGTTGGCTGAGATCCAGAAGCGCAGCCCCGGGGCGTACGTGTTGCCAGCTACACGGGGGAGGGGCGGCTTCGGTGGCGCGCCGGACGCGATCGAACGTTACGGCAAGCGGGCTGGCCTCACGGGTGTCGGCGCTCACACGCTTCGGCACTCGTTTGCCAGCACGGCCGGCGACCTCGGCTACAGCGACAGCACGATCGGCGCGATGCTCGGGCACGCTGGGAGCACCATGACTAGCCGGTATGTGCACCACCTCGACGCGGTGCTGGTCGCCGCGGCCGATCGGGTTTCTGAGGCTATCGCCGGGGCGCTTGCTGCCACCGGGATCGATACCGTCACGAGGGCGGCATGAGCGATAAAATTACGCTAGCCGAAGCTCTGGTGCGGGCGCAGGAGCGGGCCGCGTCCTCAAATGACACGCCGCCACGACAGCTGCCTGAGAATACGGCCCTCGAGCTGTTACGCACCGCGGCGCTCATTCACGGTTTCGATCCCGACGGTGTCGAGCGTAGCTTTCTGGAAGGTGGGCCCTTAGCAGAGTTGGTGCGAGCTGTGCTCAACGCCGAACCAGTAGTTAAGCCACCACGAGGGAGACCGCCAAATCTTGAAGAAAGCTGGAACACATATACCGGTGTCGTTCAATTAACTCGCCTCGGCCACAGCGTTGAGGACGCCATCGGTTTCTTATCCAACGCTTTGAAGGTCAAAGAATCTAAAATCCGTTCGCAGTACCAGCGAACCCGCGACGATCCGCGGGTCGACCCATCACACGTTCCGTCCGCCGGGCTTGCGTCTCTTTTTACGGCTTCGCTTATGGACCCGCGCCCGAGGCCGAAGCCTGCTTCGGAGAGACCACGAGTTCCGCGCAAAAAGATATCCTGATTTATGCGGTTGGACGACGCCTCACCCACCCCGCACGTTCCTCACGTCTGCTGACGCCTACCAGGCGCAACCGATCGCGAGGAACCCATGAACTACCAGCCCCACGGCGCCGAGGCGCCCAGCCCGAAGAAGCGTGGTGGCGACGCCGCGAAGTACATTTCTGATCGCCACGGCATTCCCTGCAGCCCGAAGACGCTAGCGAAGCTCCGGTGCATCGGCGGCGGACCGGCCTTCTACAAAGCGGGGCGCATCCCGCTCTATGCCGACGAGGATCTCGACGCGTGGGCTGCAGCGCGTCTTAGCCGGCGCGTGACCTCGACGTCTGAGCTGGCTCTGCAATCGAGCGCTGCGTGATGGGTGACGCCAGCCACTACTCCTCATTTGCTGCCGATCCTGTTCCAGGCAGCGCCTACGATTTCTACGTCGCCGCGACACGCATCCGCGACGAGGAGCCTGCGGTTCCGCTCGGCCTGGCGCCAGTTTCCATCCGGACTGACATGGACCTCTGCACGCGCCGGTTTTGGGAACGACGTAATCCGTTCCTCGAAGAGGTAGCACACGCTACGCGGCGGCAAGTTATCGAAGAGCTGTGCGAGGCCGGCATGCTTCCGGATTGTCCGGCTGAGCCCCTATCACCAGAGCTCGAAGCATACGTATCGAGGCAAGTCCGTCGCATCCACTACGGCTACCTCCGATCCGAGGAGGAACTGCAGGGCAAAGCGGCGGCTTGGAAACGCACGCTATCACCCGAAAAGCGCGTGCTAATCGGTGCGAGGCTTTGCTCCGGGAGCAGCGATAAAGCTGCGCAACGCCTCAACGAAGGCATTCAGCCCGGCGGCCCCAAGCGGGGGCTCGGTCGCCACCACGTCTACCGCGCGATGCACGCATTCCTGCGTTTGCCCGACTTCAGCGATTTTGCAATCCGGGCCGAGATCCTTCTGTTCGTCGACAACTTCCGGACGCTGCGGCGGGTGCGAACGAGAGCGAGGGCGCACCGTAGCTTTCGTGGGCTCGATGGCCGCGAATTGGCCGAGGCGATCCACGAGCGGAGCGACCTCTGGCACGTGTGCGATCGGACCCGAGACGAGCTCCCGCCGCTACCAGTTCTCTTGGCGGCCTGAAGGATGCGCGTTTTCGAGCCCCGTTTCGGTGGGTCGCATCGCGCATGCCTCGTCGTCAATGTCAGCTGCGCATCGCCGCCGGCAGGACATTCATGAGCGCTTCGACATCCGCACAAAGCCCCGACCGAAGCGGCGCGGCGCTGACCGTTGTCGGTTCCTGTTGGGACGGACGAACATCGGTATCCGTGGCCGAGGCCGCTGTGATCGTCGCGCGGTCGACGTCGTGGGTTCGGGATCGGATCACGGATCGCAGTCTCGAGACGAGCGAACGATCGACCGGGCCGACGAGGATCACTGTCGCCAGCCTGCACGCCCTGGCGGCGGCCCTATCGCGCTCTTCCGCGTCACCGCGGAACTCTAAGCCGGCCGCTTTCCCGAAGCCCCGGCTCGTCGTCGACAATACGCACTGAAAAAACGGCCGGTCGCCTTGCCAGAGGCGCCGGCCGCAAAGGGTCTCAATCGATGGATAGCAGTATACATGCGCCGGCCGATGCCGCGCAACTCGGTGATCTGCTTGGCGGTCACATAAACGGGCACGCCGCGGCGGTCTGTGCGAACCCATTCCTCAAGTGGTGGGATCTCGGCTACCGGTCGCTGGTCCCGATCGTGCCGCCTGGCGCACCGCTCGCGCCGAAAAGCAGCCTCGCGCTCAAGCTGGCGGGCGGCCGCGACGACCGCGGCAAGGCGCCCGGTGTGCGGCGCGACGACAACCAGTGGTGCGGGCTCTACGGCTGGCAACAGCTTGAGACCACCGAAGCCGATCTTGACCGCTGGAACGCGATGGGCGCCGGCGTGGGCCTCGCCGACGACGGGGGCTTGGTGCTGCTCGACATCGATGCGAACGACGAAGCGACCGCCGACGCGATCGAGGCGGACGCGCTCGCGATGCTTGGGCCCGCCCCTTGTCGGGTCGGTGGCTGGCCGAAGCGGTTGCTGCTGTACCGCACCGAGGATGTGCTGTCGTTCACAGCGCTCACGTTTCAGGGACCAAGCGACAAGCCGGACCGGATCGAGCTGCTCGCCAAGCCGAAGCAGGCCGTCGTCGAAGGGATCTACGCGCGCACCGGCAGGCCGTACGCGTGGCGGCGCCCGATCGTCGCTCGCGGGGCCTTGATACTGGTGACGCGGCAGCAGCTCGACGCCTTCTTCGCCATGCAGCGCGAGAAGCTGCCAGCGGCGATGCAGGAACAGGGCGCGACGCTGACCGATCGCGAGAACGTCGATCAGCAGGCTTTGAAAGGCGACGTCGCCCAGCTGCGCAAAGCCGTCGCGTTGATCCCCAACACGGCAGCACTGTTCCCGTCTTACAGATCGATGATCACGATGGGCGAGGCCATCCACTCCGCCTGCGCCGACGATGCGGAAGCCGGGCGCGAGATCTGGCACGAGTGGGCCTCACGCTGGGAAGGTGACGACTACGATTTTGACGTGTCCGATCAACGATGGGAAACGTTCAAGGCTCCGCACGGCGTAGGCGCGGGTTGGCTCTTCTACCAAGCTGAGAAGCACGCGCCGGACCGGTTCAGCCGCGGTGAGCTCTGGTTTGATGCCTCCGCAGCCGAGCAATCGTTCCCCGCGGGAAAAGAAGGTGAGACAGCGGCGCCCTCTGTCGACGCAGACGTGTTCGAGATGCTCACGCTCGGCGATATCATCAGTCGACCGCCGCTTCGCTTCATCGTCGGTAGGCACTTGCCGGAACACAGCGTGGGGTTCCTCTACGGCGACCCCGGGTCCGGCAAGAGCTTCATCGCTCTCGATTGGGCGCTGCACCTCGCCTTCGGCCTGCGGGATTGGCACGGCGACCCGATAACGGCCGATCCTACGGCTTGCGTCATCTATCTCGCCGGCGAAGGCTCGCACGGTTTCAGGGCGCGGGCGCTGGCCTGGGCGAAGCGCCACGGCATCCCAGAGTCGGCGCTCGACGACGGCCGGTTCCGGCTTCTGCCCGTCGGCGTGAACATGATGCAGCCGGAGCAGGTCGCGAAGCTGGCTCGCACGATCAAGCTGGGCGTCGGCCGCGCTAGCCTTGTCGTCACCGACACCGTCTCGCGCGCGATGCCCGGGGCCGACGAGAATACGCAGAAGGAGATGACGCTGTTCGTGAAGGCGTGCGACGTGCTGCGCGATACCTTCGATTGCGTCGTGCTCGGTGTGCACCACGCTAACCGCGCCGGCGGAATGCGCGGGTCGTCGGTGCTCTCGGGCGCCGGCGATTTCGTGTTCAAGCTCGAACGCGCCAAAGGCGCCCCGGTTGGCCGGCTCATCTGCGAGAAGCAGAAGGATGGGCCGGACGGATGGGAAGATCCCTATCGCTTCGACCTCGTGTACGTCGAGGGCGGATCGAGCCTCGTGCCAAGCCGCCACATGGTGGCGGAGATACCCGCGCCAAAGGCTTCCGAGCCGACAGCGGCGCCGGATCTGTCGGTTCGCGTGCTCGAGGCAATGCGAACGGCCTGGGCCTCCGGCAAACCTTGGGGCGCGACATACAGAGCTAAGGATCGTTGGGCCGCCAAGTTAATGGCGAGCGATTTTGGCTTCACGGTAGACGGCGCCGAAGAGCTGCTCAGGTACTGGATCACCGTCGGTCAGATCGAGCTGCGTACCGTCGACACGCACAGCAAGCGAAGCGGCTACTGCGTTTTGACATACACGAAGCCCGGAAACGACCTGTTCCAATGACTAAGATTTTGCGGAGCAGCGTTATGGAGTTGCGGAGCAGCTCGGCTAAGTCATTGATTTTGCTTGCGGAGCAAGTTTTGCGGAGCAGCGTGCGGAGCAGCGGAGCGGCAGTTGCTAAGTCGCTGTTTTTGCTTGCGGATCAGGATTTGCGGAGCAGCGGAGCGAAACCTCTATATATACGGGGCAGGCTGCTCCGCAGGCCGTGCGGCCGCCTGTCCTCGTATCTAGTAAATCGTAGCGACCGCAGCTTAGGCCTGGTTAGGGGGAGGCCCCCGTACAGGCTGTTTCCGCGCATAGGTCACGGGGTCACATCGTGAAACGAGGTTTCGGGACGAACGCGCCCGCCTCGTCGCGACAGATCGCGTGGCGCCGCTCGGCGCGGTTCAAGGCGATGGGCCGACAGAACTGTCTGCGCTTCAACGCCCTGCAGCGATCCAAGCCGAAATGCGGGGCCACGAAGCGGTCGGACGGGCAGCCCTGCCAGAATCCCGGGCTCGCGAACGGCCGCTGCAGGCTCCACGGGGGCGCTACGCCGGCCGGGAAGCAATGGCACCGTGTCCAATACCCGAAGGGCGATACACCGGCCGCACGGGCCAAATTCGAGCGGAAGCTGTCCGTCCGGGACCGCCTCGACCGGAAGCTCGCCAAACGCCTAGCCACGATGACGGCGGACGAGCGGGCGCGATACGATGCCTGGCACCGCACCCACATGCCGGGTCCGGCAAGTCAGCGATCGGCGCGACGGTCCCAGGCCGAGCAAGACGCCGCGACGCGCGCGCTGCTCGCGAGCGGCGACCGCCCGCTACCGGCCGAGAAGCAGGCCGAGCTCGACCGCCTCAGGTCGATGATCGCTCGTATCGACCACATCGTTGCCGAGCGGCTCACACCGCCGGCCACCGAGCCTGCAGGAGATCTGTTCGCATGAGCCAATCCCCAGAAGAGACGCGGCGCGAGCTACAGCTGCTGATGCAGACCGAGGGCGCGCGGATCGCCTACGACACCGCGAAGTCGATCTGCCTCGACCCGAAGGCGTCGGCCACGGCCAAGGCCAGCGCGATCAATTCGCTGCTGCGGGTCGGTGGGTTCGACGGCAAGCCTGAACCGGACGGCGACGTCCCTGTCGAGGACATGACGAAGGAGCAGCTCGCTCGACGGATCGGACAGATCGATCGGATGCTCGCGAGCTACGAAGAGCCGGACGGCGACCTGTTCGCCTAGAAACGCGCAACGCCCGGCGCAAAGGCCGGGCGTTGCGATCACGGGTCGTTGTGTCGTGCGCGGCCGTGGAGCCGGCTTAGGCGGCCGAAAGCTTGTCAGCCATCTCAGCCCTATCGAGTTCGTCGCTGAGCGCGGTGGCGTTGTCGCTAGCCGTGCCCAGCAGGGCGTTGACGAAGTTGGCGACATCCACTGGCAAGCCCGCGCACTCTCTCAGGTGCTCGATAGCTGCATCAATCAGCTGGGCAATGTTGAAACACTTCATGCTCGGATCTCTGGACACGCTCTGTCTCCTTGGTTTGGATGAGCGATGATCCTCGAATGAATGCTGATTTGCAACAATTATTGTGTCTTCCATTAGAGCATACAAAGCGCACATATTTTCCAATAACTTAACTAGATCTGTCAGTTTTCGCTGTCTGACACGAAATACAAAGCGGACATCTTTTAGGCTTCGGCCCGGGCTAAGACGCGCTGAACCTGAACGGCCTGCCAGGCCCCGCCGCGGGCGGTCGGCACGCCTCTGTCATTCAACGCCGCGGCGATGCCGTTGGCCGTGGTGATGCCGGAAGCGCGGATGTCCTCAATGACCGGGAGGAGATCCACCTTGCGGGTGGCGGCCTCGCCTTGGCGTTTCGCGAGGCTTGCGGCCCGGCCCTTGGCGGCGAACTCCGGCAGGTTGCCCCGGTCGCCCCCGAGCTTCACGCCCCGCGCCTTTGCAGCGCTCAGGGCGGCCTTGGTGCGATCCGAGATCGCCTTGGCCTCATGCTCGGCCACGGCGGCCAGGATGTGGATGGTCAGGCGGTTGGCCTGCGGGAAGTCGACGGCCACGAAGTCGACGCCCGCTTCCATGAGGGCCGACACGAAGGCCACGTTGCGCGCCAGCCGATCCAGCTTGGCGATGACCAGCATGGCCTTGTGGAGGCGGCACAGGCGCATCGCCTCGGCCAGCTTGGGCCGGTCGTTGCGTTTGCCGCTCTCGACTTCCACGACCTCGGCAACGAGCTGCCAGTTGCCGCCGTTGAGGTAGGCGCGGACCGCCTCTTGCTGTGCCTCTAGGCCGAGGCCCGAACGGCCCTGTCGAGCCGTCGAAACTCGCACGTAGCTGATGAAGCGACCCTCGGCCATCGGACCCTCAAGCGGTTTACATTTAGCGCTACGTTCGATGCGCCAAATGTAAAACAGCTTGAGTGGAGACGCAAGCGCTCATCCGGCCCGAAGCGTGATGACGTTCGATCCGGGTTCGCGGTATCCGACGCGGCGGCGCATGACCGGCGGGGTCCATGGCGCGGGCTCGGTCGAAACCGGGCGTAGCTCCTCCTCTAGCTCGACCGCGTGTCGGCGCGCGTCGGCGATCATGTCGGCCAGGCGCGCCGCAGCGGCCGGTGGCAGGCCACCGGCGCGGATCTCATCGACGGCGGCATCGAGAGTGGCGCGCAGAACGCGCGCGCGCAGGTCGGTTGGGAGGCACATGAGACAGCATCCTTGGTCAGGTGCCCCAGAGTTGCGCAGTCGCGGCCCGATGCCAAGCAAGTCTTGAGCGGATGGGTGGTGGCATAGCCCTAGCCCGGAGGGTGCCCCCTGGCGGCGGTCTCCCCGCCATTCTGAAACCGCCACCAGACCCGCTTAGAAAAATGCTCCTTTTCGAAAGTCTGCGTATGTCGCGCGTATGACGCTGTGCTTGAGGATAAAATAAATACAAATTGGTGAGATAATATAGTCTGTGTAATACGCTTGAAATTGTAAAAAAATCGTGATATCTGCGCGAGAGGCTCGACTTTGTCGACGGATCGCGTGCACATGACGAACATTCAATCGCTCTTTGCGGACCAGGAACAGGACCACGACTTCGACGAGCCCTCGCCGCCGTCGCAAGAAGAGATCGCTTTGTGGCAAAGCGTCGAGGGCGTGATCTTGGAACTCGATCACGCTCTCGACGATCAGGTTCCGATCCGTGTCGGCATGGCCCTCCATGAAGTGCGTACCGGCATTGCTGCGGCGAACATATTTCGGCCGAGCCGCGAAGACGTCGACCGGATGCTGCAGGCGGTCGAGCGGGCACGCCCCCACGTTGTCTTGTTCCTGTCGGCTCACACGTTCGAGGCCAACGCCAAGCGAGGAATGGACGCGCTGCAGGGCCTGATCTGCCGCTGGGGCGAGGCGCCAGAAGTACAGGCTGCCCGACATCCGCATGTGGCGCTCGACATCAGCGCGTATGCCGAGATTTTCAGACGGGAGCTGCGCAACGCCGACGCTATGCAGGCGATCGGAGAGCGAGCCAAGCTGCGTCGGTCCGACCGGGCCGCCGCGGTCTGGCGACGCCTCAACGAGGGCGCAGCATGACGGGCGAGGCTCCCGCAGTTGATCCGTTCGACGTCTTGCCGGACGCCCCCGCGGACTTCCTCGCAACCGCGACGGCGCACCTGATGCTCGCCGCCACGGGCAACGACGTGGCGGGCAATCTCGACGCGGCGCTGCGCACGATCCTGACGGCGGCGAGCCGCCCTGACACGCGGCCAGTCCCATGTGAGGCGGTCGAACTAGCGCGTCTCGCGCTTGTCGCCGTCGCCGATGCGGCGGTCGAGCGCTTGGGCGACCACAGGCACGATCGACGGCATGGGCCGGGTGCTTCCGGCGCTACCGCCCACGGCCTCGCTCGCCAATCTCTACAACCTGTTCTGATGGGGCGGCTTCGGCCGCTGTGACGCAAAGGAAGCCGCCCGATGGAGCCGAACGCCCGCCCCGTCTTCGATCCCGCGATGAACCAGCTCCTCATCGACCGGATCATGGGCCGCCCGGCATCCGCGCCGGCTTCGGCCGCCCCCGCCGATCCGTGGGCGGCGTTCCCGGCCGCACCCGCCGATCCGTTCGGCGCGTTTCCCGACGCACCCGCCGCCAGCCCGGCGCCGGCGCCGTCTCGCGTCATCGACTTCGAAGGCCGCCGCATCACCATGCCCGGCGATGCAACCGACGATGAGGTCCGACAGGTCCTCGGGACGCCGCCTGCACCGGCCGCACCACAAGCGAGCGGCCAAGGCGGCCAGGTTGTTGAGGTGGAGGCGCCTGACGGGAGGGTGGTGGAGTTCCCCCACGACACCCCGCGCGATGTCATGGCGAAGGCCATGCAAGCCAAGTTCGGCCGCGCCCCGGCAGCGCCCGCCCCGGTCGCGCGCGGCTCGCAGATGACGCCGAACGAGGCCGATCTGGCGGTCAGCGGCATTGGTCAGCCGGTCCCGGAGATGCGCCCCGGCCCGGCGCCGCTGCAGGGCGACAGTCTCGCCGGTATCGGCAAAGCCGCGATGCAGGGGCCGGTTTCCGGCCTCGACATGCTGATCGACGCCCCGGTCCACCTCGCCAACCAAGCGCCCAAAGCGCTCAATCTCAACGCCTGGCTCGTCAACAAAATCCTCGGCCGTGACGCGGTCCCCTACGCGGGAGCGATCAGCGATCACCCGCTTCTCCCCAGCGACATCCTCCACGCGCCCGACCGCGCGCTCGGCTCGCGGAAGTACGTGCCGCAGGGACCGGTAGAGCGGATCGTGGATCGCATCGGCCAGGAAGTCGGCGCGTCGGCCGTCCCCGCGGCCGGTGCGCTCGCCGCGGGCGG
>NZ_VRUX01000649.1:0-2269 GCF_008039885.1 Methylobacterium sp. WL103 | reverse complement strand
CACGTCGGCCGCGCCCGAGCGCGAGGTCGCGGCCGACGTGCTGGCAGCGCTCGGCGTCAAGCTCGGCCTCGACCCCGCGGGCCTGAGCCGGTGCCTCACCCAAGCCGGACTGTGCTTCATGTTCGCCCAGACTCACCACGGCGCGATGCGGCACGTGGCGGCGGTGCGCTCGGAATTGCCGGTCCGCACCATCTTCAACCTGCTCGGGCCGCTCTCGAACCCCGCCGGCGTCGAATGCCAGCTCCTGGGCGTCTCGCAGGGCGCCTGGGCCGAGCCGCTGACGCGCGTCCTCGCGGAACTCGGCAGCCGCCGGGTCTGGACCGTCCACGGTTCGGACGGCCTCGACGAGATCACCGTCACCGGCCCGACCCAGGTCGTCGCGCTGGAGGACGGGCGGACCTCGACCTTCGCGATCGACCCGCGCGACGTCGGCCTGCCGCTGCACGATCTCGAGGCGCTCCGCGGCGGCGACCCCGAGCACAATGCGCAGGCGCTCGGCCAGGTGCTCTCGGGCGCGCGCAACGCCTACCGCGACATCGCGGTTCTCAATGCGGGCGCCGCGCTCGTGGTCGCAGGTTCGGCGCATGCCCTCGCCGACGGCGTCGCGCGGGCGCAGGATGCGATCGATTCGGGGGCGGCCCGCGCGACGCTGGCCCGCCTCGTCGCGGTCTCGAACGGATAAGGGATACCGATGGCCACCGACGCCCTCGCCGAGCCGCCGCCTCCGACCGAGCCGCCGGCCACCGACCGTTCGAGCGTGCTCGCGCGCATCGAGGCCTACAAGCGCCGCGAGATCGCCGAGGCGAAGCTGCGGGTGCCGCTGGCCAAGCTGGAGACGCGGGCCGCCAAGGCCTCGCCGCCGCGGGGTTTCGCCGACGCGATCCGCGCGCACGTGGCGGAAGGCCGCCCGGCCCTGATCGCCGAGGTGAAGAAGGCATCGCCGTCGAAGGGCCTGATCCGCGCGGATTTCGACCCGGCGACGCTCGCCGCGGCCTACGAGAAGGGCGGGGCCACCTGCCTTTCGGTGCTCACCGACGAGCCCTCGTTCCAGGGCCGGCCCGAATACCTGACCCAGGCGCGGGACGCCTGCGGGCTTCCGGTGCTGCGCAAGGACTTCCTGTTCGAGCCCTACCAGGTCTACGAGGCGCGGGCCTGGGGCGCCGACTGCATCCTGGCGATCATGGCCTGCCTCGACGACGACGAGGCTTTGGCCCTGGTCGAGACCGCGAAGGAACTCGGCATGGACGTGCTGGTCGAGGTCCACGACGCCGCCGAGCTCGCCCGCGCGATCCCCCTCGGCACCGCCTTGATCGGCGTCAACAACCGCAACCTGAAGACCTTCGAGGTCTCGTTCGAGACCGCGATCAAGCTCGGCGCCGCGATCCCGCCCGACCGCATCGCGGTGGCCGAGAGCGGCATCGGCGGACACGACGACGTGGCGCGGCTCGGCCGGCACGGGCTCAACGTGGTCCTCGTCGGCGAGAGCCTGATGCGCCAGCCGGACGTGACGGCGGCGACGCACGCGCTGCTGTTCGGCGGCAAGCCTTTCAACGCCAAGCCCGCGAAGAAGGCGAAGGCGTGAGCGTGGACGAACCTCGCCTCACCCACCTCGACGCCAGCGGCGCGGCCAACATGGTCGACGTCGGCGACAAGCCCGCGACCACCCGCACCGCCCGCGCCGAGGGGCGGGTGGTGATGCTGCCGGCGACCCTCGCGCTGATCCGCGAGGGCGACGCCAAGAAGGGCGACGTGGTCGGCACCGCGCGGCTCGCCGGCATCATGGCGGCCAAGCGCACCCACGAGCTGATCCCGCTCTGCCACCCGCTCCTCCTTACAAAGGTGCGCGTCGAGTGCGAGATCGACGACGCGCTGCCGGGCCTGCGTCTCACCGCGGAGGTCCGCGTACAGGGGCCGACCGGCGTCGAGATGGAGGCGCTCACCGCCGTCTCGGTGGCCTGCCTCACGGTCTACGACATGGTGAAGGCGGCTGACCGCGGCATGCGGATCGAGGGCATCCGCCTGCTCGCCAAGGACGGCGGCCGCTCCGGCGCCTACCGGGCGGAGGACGCGGCGTGATCGGGCGCCAAGTGACCGGGCACGCTAAATGAGCGGACTGATCCCCGTCGCCGAGGCGCTGGCGCGCATCCTCGCAAGCGTTCCCGGCGCGACCGCGGCCGAGGACGTGCCGCTGGCCTCCGCCGTCGGGCGGACGCTGGCGGTCGACGTCGTCGCCACCCGGACGCAGCCGCCCTTCCCCGCCTCCGCCATG
>NZ_VRUX01000648.1:0-2273 GCF_008039885.1 Methylobacterium sp. WL103 | reverse complement strand
GCCTCGCGGCGGCCGCGGCGGCGGCGACCCTCTTGGTCCCGTTCCACCCGCACGACGCCACCGCGACCGACCTCCTGATCCACGCCGTCACCGTGCTCGGCGTGATCGGGCTGAACGGAATCTTCGGCGGGCGGCTGCTCGGGGGCGGCCCGGATGCGGGCGTGCGCGCCCGGAACGATCGATCCTCCGGCGGCGGTTGACCTTGCCACCATGGCAAGCTTCACGGTGGCCCACATCCCCGTGAGGAGCCTCGACCCCATGCGAAACATCGTCCGCCCCGCCGCGATCGCGCTGGCCGCCACCTTCGCCGGCGCGGCGCTGGCACAGAGCACGCCGCCGCGCATGGACCACGATAAGATGGGTCACGAGCACATGGACCATGCCGGGCGCCATCCCGCGCCGGCCGCCGGCGAGGCGCCCTCGACCCAGGCGTTCCGCGCCGTCGACGCGCGGATGCACGCCGACATGGCGATCCGCTACAGCGGCGACGTCGACGCCGACTTCGTGCGCGGCATGATCCCCCACCACGAGGGCGCCATCGGCATGGCGCGGGTCGCGCTGCAATACTCGAAGGACCCGGAGGTGCGGGCGCTCGCCGAGGAGATCGTCAAGGCGCAGGAAGGCGAGATCGCCCGGATGCGGGCGATCCTGGCGCGGACGGGCGCGAAGTAAAACGCGCTCTGCGGCTCCGAACGTTCTGTCGTGAGCCCCGATCCCGTTCGGCGCGGGTGCGGCCTTGACGGATCGGACGTTCGGCATCTTATAGGCATCCTGCGTACAGGAAGAACCGGTGTCGGCCTGCAAGGTTCGGATCGTCGTCGATCATGCCGCCAGCGACGACCCGATCTTCACGGTCGAGGTGCGGACCCCCTGGGGTTCGCTCGATGTGATGGCCGAGGTGACGCTGTCGGGACGCGTCCTGGAGCTGAAGGGCATGCACGTCGGCGGCGACCCGACGACGAAGTGGGGCGCGGCCGTGCTCCGCGACATCGCGCAGGGCGTCATGGAGGAATTGGATGTCGACGCGATCCACGTTGTTGGCGGCGTTCGGACCACGGGTGCAAATCCGGGACGAGACCCTCGTCCGCGACGGCTCCGCCGAACGCCTCAACCTCAAGCGGCTTCCGGGCTCGCACCTCGACACGGTGGCGGCGGCCCGCGCCCTGGTCCGTAGGCACCTTCCGGTGAAGGCCGCCCACGCGGTCATGACGGAGGTGTTCGACACGGGCGAGGCCTATGTCGAGCTCCCGAAGGTCGAGAGCCTGAGCCGCCTCGCCTCGGAGCTGACGGCGTTGGGCATCGCGGTCCGCAAGCACGGGCCGGACCCGATCTCCGTCCGGAGCGTGCGCGAGGCCCTGCGGCTCTCGCAAGCTCAGTTCGCGCTCCGGTTCGGGCTGGAGGAGGCGACGGTCAAGAATTGGGAGCAGGGCAAGTCGAAGCCGAACGCCACGGCCATGACATTGATCTGGACGATCCATCGCCACCCCGAGGCGGTCGTCGACGCCCTTGCCGTGAGCGGAACCGCGGTGAGCGGAATCGCGACCGAGGCGGAGCCAGTCGGCCACGCTTCGGCGGCTCTGGATTCCGGGCTCCGCTTCGCGGCCCCGGAATGACGGGGTGTTTGGCCAATGCCCGAGCGGCATGATCCCTGATCATCGGAGCCGACCCTGCCCTTTCGCCCGAATCGTGCTAGGCTTCGCCGCGATGCTTAGCGCCCGGCACCTCTTGCGACGGCTCGCTGCGATCCTTCGGGTCGCAGCGCTCCTCGTCATGGTCCCGGCCTTCGCCCAGGCGCATGCCGGGCACGCGCACCACACCGGCGCCGGCCATCCCGCGTTCGGCCATGCCGCGGTCGGCCACATCCTGAACGCCGCGGCCCAGCCGGATCCCGCGATGCAGGCGGCGGTCGTCGCCGCGGGGGACTCGGCGTCCGACCGGGCGGATTGCGTGGCCTGCCCGGGCTGTTGCTGCGCCCACGTCTTCGTCGCGGCCGCGGACGGGGACGGCGTCCGCCCCGACGACTTGAACGGCCTCCGCGTCGCGATGGGGCCGGAGACCGCGCGCCCGAGCGCGGTGCCCGAGGCCCTTCCCGAGCCCCCTCGACCCTTCGCCTGAGACCGCGCGCCGCCGGCCGGCGCGCCCGACGCGGCTCGTCTGGTCGAGCCGCGCTCCGTCCCGATGCGAAAGTCGACCTCCCATGACGATCCGGCTTCCCGCCGCCCTTTCGGCGGCCCTCGTGGCGTTCCTGGCGACCGCCGCGCTCACCCTCGGCC
>NZ_VRUX01000647.1:0-2277 GCF_008039885.1 Methylobacterium sp. WL103 | reverse complement strand
AGGCCGCTCGCCGGGCTCCCGGATGGCACGGCGGCGGCCTGATCCCGTCAGGCCGGCTCGGACGCGTGCGGCACGGTCGCCGTCAGCCGCAGGTTCATCGCCTTCAGGACGCGCACCGTCGTGTCGAGGCTCGGGTTGCCGTCCTCGGAGAGCGCCTTGTAAAGGCTCTCGCGCGATAGCCCGGAGGTGCGGGCGATCCGCGTCATGCCGCGCGCGCGGGCGGCGACGCCGAGGGCGTGCCGGAAGAGCGCCGTGTCTCCCTCCTCGAAGGCCGCGGTGAGGTACTCCGCCAGCGCCTCGTCGGTCTCCAGGTAGTCGGCGGAATCGTAGGGCTGCGTCTCGGTCATGCGCCGTCTCCGTCCTGCAGGCCCGCCGCCAGGGCCTTGGCCTGCACGATGTCGCGTTGCTGGCTGCTCTTGTCCCCGCCGCAGAGCAGAACGATCAGGGCCTCGCCGCGGCGGACGAACTACAGGCGATAGCCCGGCCCGACATCGACGCGCAGCTCGCTCACCCCGGAGCCGACCGGTTTCGCATCGCCGGCGTTTCCCGCGGCGAGCCGGTCGATCCGGATCGCGATGCGGGCCTTGGCGCACTGATCCCGCAAGGCGCGCAGCCAAGCGTCGAAACCAGCCGTACGGCGGATGCGGATCATCATCTTTTGTATTCTATAGGATACGGTCTTGCAAGCGTTTGGGCCGGGTCGCGACGGCACGGCCGATCTATGGTAGACGCGTTCCGCCTCGGCGGCGGAGATGCTCGCGCGCCGTATCCCAAGGAACCCGGGACCCGACGCGGTGTCGAAAAAAGCCTTCGTCAAATCCTACGGCTGCCAGATGAACGCCTACGACGCCGCCCGCATGGCGGACGTCTTGGCCGAGCAGGGGTTCTCCGCCACCGACCACGTCGAGGAGGCGGACGTGGTGGTGCTCAACACTTGCCACATCCGCGAGAAGGCGGCCGAGAAGGTCTATTCCGAGCTCGGGCGCCTGCGCGTGCTCAAGGATGCGCGCCAGCTCGAAGGCCGCGACACCCGCATCGTCGTCGCCGGCTGCGTGGCGCAGGCCGAGGGCGCCGAGATCCTGCACCGCGCGCCCGTCGTCGATGTGGTGGTCGGCCCGCAGAGCTACCATCGCCTGCCGGACCTGCTGGCCCGCTCGCACGCCAAGCGCGTGGTCGACACCGAATTCCCCGTCGAGGACAAGTTCGACCACCTGCCGGCGCGGCGCACCGCGGGCGTCTCCGCCTTCCTCACGGTGCAGGAGGGCTGCGACAAGTTCTGCGCGTTCTGCGTCGTGCCCTACACCCGCGGCGCCGAGGTCTCGCGCTCGATCGCGGCGGTCGTGGCGGAGGCGGAAAGGCTCGCCGCCGGCGGGGTCCGCGAGATCGGCCTCGTCGGCCAGAACGTGAACGCCTACCACGGGCTCGCCAGCGATGGCGGGACCGCGACGCTCTCCGACCTGATCCGGGCGGTGGCGCGCGTGCCCGGCATCGCCCGCATCCGCTACACCACGAGCCACCCCAACGACATGGGCGACGACCTGATCGCGGCGCATGCCGAGATCCCGGCCCTGATGCCCTACCTCCACCTGCCGGTGCAGTCGGGCTCCGACCGCATCCTCGCGGCGATGAACCGCAAGCATACCGGCGACGCCTACCGGCGGATCATCGACCGGGTCCGCAAGGTCCGTCCCGACATCGCCCTGTCCTCGGACTTCATCGTCGGCTTCCCCGGCGAGACCGACGCCGAGTTCGCCGACACGATGCGTCTCGTTTCCGATGTCGGGTTCGAGAGCGCCTACTCCTTCAAGTACAGCCCGCGCCCCGGCACGCCGGCCGCCGAGCGCGCCGACGCGGTGCCGGAGGACGTCATGACCGCCCGCCTCCATGCGCTGCAGGCGCTGCTCGATGCGCAGCGCCACGCGTTCCAGCGCGCGGCGGTGGGCCAGGTGGTCGAGGTCCTGGTCGAAAAGGTCGGCCGCCGGCCGGGTCAGGTCGCGGGCAAGACGCCGCACCTGCTCGCCGTTCAGTTCGACGCCCCCACCTCCTGCATCGGGCGGATCGTGCCAGTGCGCGTCGTCGAGGCGGGGACCAACAGCCTGTTCGGCGAGGCGATCGAGGCCGCCGCGGCGGCGTGATCCCGGATCGCGCTGCGCGATCCGGCCCCCGCGACCGTGGGACGGCGGCAATCCGCCGGGTCTCATGGGCTCCTGCCCACGAGGCTCGGCATGAGCGATGAAGGGAGTGTTCGTGGCGTCATTCGACGGAACGGCCGGGCGC
>NZ_VRUX01000646.1:0-2281 GCF_008039885.1 Methylobacterium sp. WL103 | reverse complement strand
CCGCGGGACCGGGCGCGACCCGCCCCGCCGCATTGCCGCCGGCTTCGCGCCGGGCCGTGTTGCGGATCGGCGACGGTCCGGCGGACCGGATCGGGCTACCCGAAATCCGTCAAGAATTCGAGACCGGCGCGATCGGCCCAGCGGACGAAACGCGGTCGACGCCGGAAAGCCTTTGTTTACCCCGCCGTCGGATTTTGGCGCTCGCTCACGATCCGCACGCAAGACTTCGAACCAGGGCCACCCCTGAACAAGGACGTATCCATGCGACGCTCGGCTGCCGGACTCGGCGCACTCGCTGCCGCTGCCCTCCTCGTCACCCTCGCGCAGGGCGCCTTCGCCGCGGGCGACGGCGAGACCCCGGCCGCCAAGGCGGCGCCCCATGTCGAGAAGACCTTCCTGATCCCGTCGAGCGACGGCTACGGCGTCGGCGAGTGCCTGACGAGCCCCGGCAGCGAGTGCGGCCAGGTCGTCGCCAACGCCTGGTGCGAGGCGCAGGGCTACGCCACCGCCAACGCCTACGGGATCGCGGCGGCCGAGGAATACACCGGCGCCATCGACCTCCCCGTGACGAAGCCGGCCGAGCGCCCGATCCGCATCACCTGCCAGGATTGAGGGCTTTCGGGATTTGGGCCGAGCCTTTCCCTCCCCCGTAAAGAGGGAGGGACAGCGCGGCGCTCAGCCCTTCAGGAACGCGCCGCATTTCGGCGGCGGCTCGGTGCCCCAGGGCATCAGGGGCACGCTCGAGGTGGAGTTCTTGGGCGAACCCTGGATCACCCGGTCGGAATAGACCATGTAGATCAGCGTGTTGCGCTTCACGTCGCAGCCGCGCACGATCTGCATCGACTTGAACACCAGCGAGCGGCGCTCGCTGAACACCACCTCGCCCTGGCCGAACTTGCCCGAGAACTGCACCGGCCCGACCTGGCGGCAGGCGAGCGAGATGTCGGACACGTCCTCGGCGAGGCCGAGCGTGCCCTTGATGCCGCCCTTCTCCGGCTGGGTGTACCAGCAGGCCACCCCGCTCACGAGCGGGTCGTCGACGCCGTAGACTACGAGCTTGTCGTTGGGCGTGAGCGGGCGCCAGACCGTCGACTTGTCGAAGATCCGGTCGGGCTCCTGCGCCGCGGCGGCCCCCGCGAGGCCGACCAGCGCCGACAGGAGCAGCGCGGCCCGCGCGCCGCGTGTGAGACCCCGAAGCAACATCGTTCACCATTCCCCCGCTTGTGTCGTCGCGGGCATGTAGGAGGGCTGTCGCCGATGCGCGAGGGCGTTTAAAAAAGTTAAGCCCGCCGGGGCTTCGTTTCCCGGCGCCGACCTTCACGACGCGGCGAACCGTTCACCCACCGCCCTGCGCCGAACCCCCGATCGTTCAGCCATGCCGTCGACGCGCCTTCGATTCCGCCCGCTCCGCCGCCCGCTCGCGATCCTCGCGCTGTGGCTCGGCGCGACCGTGGCCGCGCACGCCCAGGACCAGATCCAAACCCCGGTTCCGGCCGCGGAAAATTCCGCCCCGGCGCCGAGCCGCCTGCCGAGCGCGGCCTGCCTGCGCTACCGCTCCGAGTTGGCGAGCCTGAGCAACGGCGCCAGCACGGTGCGCGCGCTGCAGAGCGAGATCGGCCGGCTCGAGGCCTATCACCGCTCCTTGAATTGCGAGGGCGGCACCTTCCTGTTCTTCGACACGCGGCCCCCGCAATGCGGCGCCGTCGAGCAGCGCATCCGCGCGCTCAACGCCACCTATGGCGGCGCGGCGATCGACGACACCGGCGCCCGACGCCGCCAGCTCCAGGGGCTGGTGGCCTCGTCCTGCGCCGACTCCGCACGCGTCGACCCGGCGACCGGCGAGACCCATGCCCGCGGCGGCGCGCAGGTGATCTGCGTGCGGACCTGCGACGGCGCCTACTTTCCGATGCGCAACCTGCCCGAGGGCCGCACCGGCGCCGACGAGATGTGCCAGGCGCTCTGCCCCGGAACGGAGGCTGCGGCCTACTCGATGCCCTACGGCGACGACGCCCTGAAGTCGGCGGCGACCGTGAAGGGCAGCAAGGCCTACGTGTCGCTCGCCAACGCCTTCAAGTTCCGCAAGGCCTTCGTGCCGAACTGCTCGTGCAAGCCCGCCGACAAGACCTGGGCGCAGTCGCTGACCAAGGCCGAGAGCATGCTGGTGCGGCACAAGGGCGACATCTTCGTCACCCCGATGCAGGCCGAGGCGCTCTCGCGCCCGAGCCCGAAGGTCCGCCTCACCCTCGTCGGCCGCGCCGACCGGACCGCGGCGGTGCTGGCC
>NZ_VRUX01000645.1:0-2290 GCF_008039885.1 Methylobacterium sp. WL103 | reverse complement strand
AGCGTGAACCGGGCCGCGAGACCCGGAGGAAGCCGCCCAGAGGCCGCCCAGCGGCGGCGACGCTCCATTGAGGCATCCGTGCGCGGCCGAGAGCCCACGCGGCTCCTGGGGGCTCCTGTGAGGCCCGGCGGCGAGGAAGGCGTCTCCGTTATGAAGACACCCTGCCGCGCCTCGATCAGCCCAGATAGCGCCTCAGCCTCAGCCTCGGACAGGTGCCCCTCTCCGAACGCTTTCCATAGCGCGGATGCGACCACCGGCAACGCGGCGCGCGGGGCCGCCTCCGCCTGTCGGCGGATCTCATAGGCGTAGTTCATCGTTCACAGCCCTGCTCAGGCCGCGTCAAAGCAGGGGGCTCGGCGTGAACCGTCCCCGGCAAAAGGCAAAGCGCCATCGTCTCGGGAAACGATCCCGATTGACTCCCGGCGGGAGCTATGATGTCTGGGGAGCTGCAAAGCGGTCCACCAGACCCATTCGATTTCGACGGCCTCATTCCTGCCAGGGAGTGGGGCCGTTGGCGTTTTGGGCTTAGGTCTTTCTCGCGGCGCTAATCCCTTGATCCAGCCGGCTCACGACTCGCCATAGGGCGCGCACAAGCCGGACATGGCATGTCGGCTGGCAGGCCCGGTTAAGTCAACGGTCAGGGAGGCAGCGAGGCGCGGGCGAGATAAGGTGGCAACACACCGCCTTCACAGAGGGCAAGTGGCGCTCCAATCTTCGCCCTCCTCGCTAAGCCCGTCGATCAAATCGGGACGCTCGGATACCCGCCCCATGGCAGACCCCACGACCGGCGACCTGTTCAAGGCCAAGATCGTCACCGACGATGAGGTCAACACGGCGGTCGATATTTTCATGCGCGCCGCGGATGTGCGTCTGTTCCGGTTCGCCAGCGGGCACACGCTGGACCTGGCGGCTGCGGTGAGGGCAAGCCGACACGCCACTGCTACCCTAACCGAACCCACCGCGAAGGATGGCAGCAAACGATCGGCCGTCCGGACCGCGATCCTGCTGGCGCGGCCGGTGGCGCCTTGAGCGACGCCCCCTGCCAAGTGGCCGCCGAAGTTCTGCGCGCGATGGGCTGGGATGTTCAGCCGACCGACGACGATCTGGGCTTGTGGCTGGTCGACGGCGAGGTGCTTAGCGATGCCGAACTGATCTCGCTGGCCAGGGTCACCGGCGTAATGACCGGCTCCGAGACGATCCAGTGAAGCCTCCCGACATCCACCGCCGGCGCATGCCGACCTACCTGATCGGGTCGGGCTTCCTGCTGCTACTCGCGGCCGAGGTGTGGGTCCGGTTGGCGTGAGCGCTCTCGGTTTCAACCTGCCCCTGCGCATCAAGGTCACGGAGGAGTCGGTCCAGGTGATCGACAACGCCGAGCGGGTGATCTTCTACGTCTACGTGTGCGCCGAACCCGAGCGGCGCCAGAACATGAAGTGCCTGTCCCCGGCTCAAGGCTTGGCGGCCGCCCAGATCGCCGCGCGGGCGCTGACGGATCGGATCGAAGCCGGGGAGTAAGCTCCGCGGCGCTGCAGGCGGCCGAACACCGCGTTGCGCCGTCGCGCGTCGGCCCCTATCCCCGCCGGCCCATCCACGGCGAGACCCATGGCATCACCAGCACCGCTTCGACCCGCGCCTTCTGACGCTCAGGCCTGGCGCGACGCGCTTGAAGCCATGAAGCCGACCACGGCGCCGTGCCCCGGGCTGACCGGGCCACGCTGGGAGAAGATGCGCGAGGGGGCCATCGCCTTCCTCGACGAGTTCGGTGAGGAGGCTGCGGCGCTCGGCTGGACGACGGCGGAGCTCTTCGGCGTGCATCCGACGGCGGGCTTCATCCGGGTCGACCACTGCGGCGCTCTGATGATCAGCGGCGAGCGCGTCCGTGCGATCGAGAGCGACCGCATTCGGTTCGGGATGACGACGTACTATCGGAGCCTGCCGGGGCGGCCTGTTGGCATGCCGGTGTGGGAGATCGGGCGGTAGGCGGCACGACCAGCACTGCGGGAAGCAGCACCTGCACCGCTTATTTGCCGAGTTTGACTTCGGCTGTAGTTAACGCCTCAGTGCGTCGCCATGGGCCGAATCACTACTGCCGCCATCACCTTTGTGCTGGAAATCGCCATCGTCTGCGGCCTGCTGTGGTGGGTAGGCGTGCCGGCGTTCAATTGGCTCGCGCAGCGCGGTTGGCTCGGCTAGCCGTACAGCCGACCGAGCCCACCGCCCCTCCCCCGCTGAACAGCGCGGTCCGCCGCGCCGTCTCGTCGAGCGCGGCGGCCTGGCGGCGCTGCTGGAA
>NZ_VRUX01000644.1:0-2292 GCF_008039885.1 Methylobacterium sp. WL103 | reverse complement strand
CCTGGGCGGCGGGTGCGAGGAGCACCGCTCCTGCCAGGCCGGCTGCCGTGGCGAGGCCGGCCACACCAAAAGTCTTCACGTGCGTCATGACGCGATCTCCTTCGATGTCCGGCCAGGAAGGGAATGGCCGGGCAGCGGGAAATCTACGTCGTCCTGGATGAACTTCCACTGACGGACGTGTTGTCGGGCGTACAGCCAAGCCTGGTGGCCAAGCCGAGGCGGCCGGGTCAGTGCAGCGGCGGGCTCATCAGGAAGCGCTCGCGGTCGCCAGAGACCAGGGTCGGCTTCATCGCGCGGCCGTCGCGGCGGATCGTCAGCGGCACGCGCACGCCCGCCTCGCCGAGCGCCCAGACGCTGCGGAAGAAGTCGGCGAGGTCCGCCACCGGCTCGCCCGCCACCGCCTCGATCACGTCGCCCGCGCGCAGGTCCGCCGCCTCGGCCGGGCCGTTGTCGGCCAGCCCCATCACCACGACGCCGTCCTCGCTCTCGGTGGCGTAGAGGCCGAGCCAGGGGCGGGCCGGACGGTTGGCGCGCCCACGCGAGGTCAGGTCGTCGAGGATCGGCGGCAGCAGGTCGATCGGCACCACCATGTTGATCGCCCGCGGGCCCGATGTGCCGCCCTGCTGGAGCTGGAGCGAGCCGATGCCGAGGAGGTCGCCCTCCGGGCCGATCAGCGCGGTCCCGCCCCAGTTCGGGTGCGAGGGCGCGGTGAACAGCGCTTCGTCGAGGACGTACTCCCAGTAGCCGGCGAATTCCTGCCGGGCGACGATCTGCGCGGCGACGCAGCGCTGGCGACCGCCGGCCCCGGCCACCACCGCCCGGTCGCCGATCTTCAGGCTGCCGGAGGAGCCGAGCTTGAGCGCCGGCACGCCCAGAGGCCCGAGGGCCTGGACCAGGCCGAAGCCGGTCGCGGCGTCGAACCCCATGACGTGGCCGGGCACGGAGCGGCCGTCGTTGGTGGTAAGCCACACGCTCTCGGCCTCGGTCACGAGGTATCCGATGGTCAGAACGAGGCCGTCCTCGCCGATGACCACGCCGTTGCCCGCCCGCTCGGTGCCGAGCGTCTCGGCGGTGAAGGCCTCGGCCGGCACGCGGGCGGAGAGCTGGACCATCGCCGCCAGCGCATGGTCGAGGTCGTAGCCGTAATCGCCCGGCTTCGGCTGCGTCGAAGCCGGGATCTTCCAGTCACCCTGCGAGGCCATGCCGCGTCGGTCCTTCGAGATGTCTGCGCTCCGGCGCGGGGCCGGAGGGTCGGTCGAATGTTCCGGATACGCACGCGGCGTACCTTGATCAGGGGAGATAGGACGCGCCGTCGGCGAGCGACACCCCGGCAGGGCGACGCGGCGGCGTGCGAGCGCGACCGTTACGGGATGCCGCCTTTCCGCTTTCGCATCCCGCGGGAGAACCGCGGCAATCGAGACGCCACGGCTTCTCATCACCGCAGAATGCGCTAACCCTTGCCGCAACGGTCCCGATCGATCGCCCTCGCCGGCGGGAGGACCTGCGAACGGGACGGGGGACGATCTTTGGGCGACGACGCCACCCTGCAGCGGATCCTGCGCGCGATCGCCGGCGGCGACGCGGGCGCGCTGCGCACGCTCTACGACCTGACATCACCGAAACTTTACGGGGTCATCCTGCGTATCCAGCGGGATCGGAGCGTGGCCGAGGACGTGCTGCAGGACGTCTACCTTCGGGTCTGGCAGGCGGCAGGTTCCTACGCTCCGGAATCCGGGCGGCCGATGACGTGGCTCTGCGCCATCGCGCGCAACCGCGCCATCGACGGGATCCGCCGCAAGGGCGAGGTCCAGGGACCGGTGCGCGAGGACGGCGAGGACTGGGTGGAACGTCTCATCGACCCGCACGACACCGAGGCGGCGATCGTCGGGCGCGGCACGCTCACGGCCTGCCTCGCCCGCCTCGACGCGGCGCAGCGCGCCTGCGTGATGCTGGCCTATTGCGAGGGCTGGTCGCGCGAGGAGCTGGCCCGCCACTACGACCGTCCCGTGAACACCATCAAGACCTGGCTGCACCGTTCGCTCGGCGCCCTCAAGGGCTGCCTGGAGGAGCAGGCATGAGCGCAGGATCCATGGGTGCCGGACCCGAAATCGAGCGCGACCAGCGCGCCGCCGAATACGTGCTCGGCACGCTCTCCTTCGACGAGCGCGCCGCGTTCGAGCTGGAGCGCGCCGTCGACCCCGCCACCGCCCGCGCGGTGACGGCGTGGGAGGAGCGCCTCGGGCCGCTGGCCCTCGCCGTGCCGGACGAGACGCCGCCGGACCACGTCTGGCC
>NZ_VRUX01000643.1:0-2294 GCF_008039885.1 Methylobacterium sp. WL103 | reverse complement strand
CCCCCCCCCCCCCCCCCCCCCCCCCCCTTTTTTTTTTATTGATCCGGCGACCACCGTTTTCTACACGTTAGGAGTCGTCGGCTGCGTCAGTTGTGTATAAGAGACCGGGGCCGGGGGCTGGGACGTCGACCCCGAGGGGGCGCGTCAGGATATCGTCGGACGAGTCGCTCACCGGCCCTCGAGACAAGCGGCGCCGTGGAAGAATCGCCTGACGCGACGATGCGGTGCCCCGGCTCCATTGCCGGCCGCCATGGTTAATTTTTCGTGAGAGCGGATTCCGATCCTCGGCCCGGGGGCATCCGTCCACGAAAAACCCCCGCCCGGCTCGTGCCGGACGGGGGCTTGATGTTCCAACCGATCCAGGAGGATCAGTTCGGCATCGTCGGCTTCTGGGTGTTGGTGGCACCCTTCTGGATGCCGTGGAGGAAGTCGACGGCGGCGGTGATCTGCTTGTCCTTGGCCGGGTCGGACGGCATGTAGGCCGACGAACCGCCGCGCTCCTCGACGTCCTTCTGCTTGAGGTGGCCCTTCAGGCCGGCCTCGCCCTTGGTCTCGTCCTTGCCCTTGAGTTCGTCGGGCACGTCCTGCACCACCTCGACGTCGGGCTCGATGCCCTTGGCCTGGATCGAGCGGCCCGACGGCGTGTAGTAGCGCGCCGTGGTGAGGCGCAGGGCGCCCGAGCCGCCGAGCGGGATGATCGACTGCACCGAGCCCTTGCCGAAGGAGCGCGTGCCCATGATGGTCGCGCGCTTGTGATCCTGCAGGGCGCCGGCGACGATCTCGGAGGCCGAGGCCGCGCCGCCGTTGACGAGCACCACCACCGGCTTACCCTTGGTGATGTCGCCGGCCTTGGCCGAGAAGCGCTGGGTCTCGTCCGGGTTGCGGCCGCGGGTCGAGACGATCTCGCCGCGGTCGAGGAAGGCGTCGGAGACCATCACCGCCTGGTCGAGCAGGCCGCCGGGGTTGTTGCGCAGGTCGATCACGTAGCCCTTGATCTTGTCCTGCCCGATCTCGCCCGAGAGCTTGTCCACCGCGGCCTTGAGGCCGTCGTAGGTCTGCTCGTTGAACTGGGTCAGGCGGATGTAGCCGATATCGGTGCCCTCGACGCGCGAGCGCACCGGCTTGATCTTGATCACGTCGCGATTGAGCGTGACCTCGATCGGGTCCTTCGACTCCTTGCGGGTGATCTTGAGCTTCACCGGCGAGTTCACCGGGCCGCGCATCTTGTCGACCGCCTGGTTGAGGGTCAGGCCCTGCACCTGGTCGTCGTCGATCTGGGTGATGACGTCGTTCGAGAGCAGACCTGCCTTGGAGGCCGGGGTGTCGTCGATCGGGGTCACGACCTTGATCAGGCCGTCCTCCATCGTGACCTCGATGCCGAGGCCGCCGAACTCGCCGCGGGTCGTGGTCTGCATGTCGCGGAACGCCTTGGCGTCCATGTAGCTCGAATGCGGGTCGAGCGAGGTCAGCATGCCGTTGACGGCCGCCTCGATCATCTTCGCCTCGTCCGGCTTCTCGACGTAGTCGGTGCGGACCTTCTCGAACACGTCGCCGAAGAGGCTGAGTTGGCGGTAGGTCTCGGCGGAGGCCGCCACGGCGCGCGGACCCGACAGGAAGTCGGTCTGCGTCGCGACCATCGACGTGCCTGCTCCCAGGAACGCGCCGAGCATGATGAGGGACGTCTTGCGCATTATCCGCGAACCTTCTCGCTGGGGCTTTTGGCCCACCAAGGCTCCGGATCGATGGAGCCGCCGTCCTTCTTGAATTCCACGTACAGGATCGGATCGCTGCCGTCGCCGCTCATCACCGGCTGGACCGCACTTCCCTCGCCCATGTTACCGACCGGCTCGCCCGCGAGGACGAACTGACCGACCTCGACAGAGATCTGATCCATGCCGGCTAGGAGAAGATAGTAGCCATCGCCGGCGTTGATGATCAAGAGTCGTCCATACGACCGGAACGGCCCTGCGAACTGCACCCACCCGTCGGCGGGAGAGGACACCACGGCCTTCGCGCGGGTCGCGAGCGAAATGCCGCGCGTCATCCCGCCGTTGCCGTCGGGCTGGCCGAAGCCGCGCAGCATGCGACCGCTGACCGGGCGCGGGACGTCGCCCCGCGCATCGACGAACTTCACCTTCGGGGCGAGCTTGGCCGGGTCGCGGATGCCGGCGGCGGCGAAACGGTCCTGCGTCGCCTTGGCCTCCCGCTGCTCGGCCGCCTTGGCCTCGTCGGCGGAGCGCTTGGCGGTGGCGACCTCGCCCTCGACGCGGTCGAGGAGGTCCTTCAAGGTCCGG
>NZ_VRUX01000642.1:0-2294 GCF_008039885.1 Methylobacterium sp. WL103 | reverse complement strand
CGCCAGCAGCGCGACCGCGACCGAGCCGACGCCGCCCGAGGCGCCGGTGACCAGGGCCGGGCCGTCCTTCGGTGTCACGCCGTGGGCCTCGAGCGCCATCAGGCAGAGCATCGCGGTGTAGCCGGCGGTGCCGATCGCCATCGTCTGCTCGGGCGAGAGGCCGGCAGGCAGCGGCACAAGCCAGTCGCCCTTCACCCGCGCCTTCTCGGCGTAGGCGCCGAGATGCGTCTCGCCGACGCCCCATCCGGTGAGCACCACCGCGTCGCCGGGCTTGTACTCAGGATGATCGGAGGCCTCGACCACGCCGGAGAAGTCGATGCCGGGGATCATCGGGAAGCGGCGCACCACCGGCGACGCGCCGGTCATCGCCAGCCCGTCCTTATAGTTCAGGCAGGAATGGGTGACGCGGACGGTGACGTCGCCGTCCATCAGGTCGGCCTCGTCGAAATCGGTGAAGGACAGGCTTTGGCCGGCCTCGCCCTTCTCGATCACCCAGGCCTTGAACCGCGCCATGCTCGCCTCCCGCTGCTTGTCGGGGGGACCTGTGGCGCAGCTTCCACGAAATCAACCCGCCGGAGGGGCCGGCTCCGGCGGGTCGTGGCGTTCACGTCAGATCTCATGGGTTTCGACCCATGAGACTGGGCATCAGTAGCCGTCGTAGACGCTGCCCGAGGAGAAGCCGAGGCCGACGCCGATGTCGGCCGAGCTCGCGCCGGCGATGCCGACGGCGTCGGGGATCGAGCCGATCCGTGGGCCGCCGAAGCCGCCGCCCTGGTAGCCCGCGCCCTGGTAGCCGCCGCCGTAACCGCCGCCACCGTAGCCGCCTCCGACCGGCACCCAGCCCGAGCGGGCCGGCGCGACCAGGACGCGACGGCTCACGCTGGCGTATTCCGGCGGGATCGTCTCGGGGATGGACTGGGCCGGCTGCACCAGCACGCGGCGGTGCTGAACGGTGTATTGCGGCGGGGTGGTGACCCAGCAGCCGATCAGCTCGCCGTAGGGGCCGCGGCGGGTCTGCCACGAGCGGCCGCCGGGCGAGACCATCACCCGCTCCGACACGGTGTCGTAGACCGGCGGCGTGGTGCGGTAGACGGTGCGGGGCGGGCGCACCAGCACGTTCTCCTGCACGGTGTCGAACACCGGCGGGGTCGAGACGTGGCGGTAGCACTCGGAGCCGTAGCAGCCGCCGGCCGAAGCGGGCGATGCGACGAGGACGGCACCGGCGAAGGCGGCGAAGAGCAGGGTGTTTCGGGCGACCGGCGCGGTCATGACGGCTTCCTCTGATACGCGGAACGAGTGGGATGACGCGAAGGGCGCGCTCATCTCGACGCTCAAGAGGCCGTCGGGTTGCTGTACAAGCAAGCACTATTGGAAAGTAGGGTAAAATTAACCCTCGATCCGGACTACGTAGTTACCGTCTACGTAAGTAAATCTTCGCTGAATTCGATCTTGGAAACCGGCTCGTCTTCCGGCCTTACGTCTGCCCCGGCTTGAGTTCGTAGAAGATGTGCCGGCCGATGACGTCCATCTTGCGCAGGCGCCGCGACCAGCCGGGCTTCACGTAGTCGGCGTGGTAGTGGGTCGCGTCGCCGACCTCGGCGAGGTAGGTCCGCCCCTCGATCACCGATTGCGCGATGCGGGTGGCGGTGGCCCAGGAGCCCGAATCGGTGATGCGCAGGGCCTTGCCCTCGCAGGCGAAGGAGAACTGGCAGCCCATGTAGCGGTGCCGGTTCTGGTAGACGACCCCGCAGACGTTGGACGGGTAGAGCCCGCTCTTCACGCGGTTCAGCACCACCTGGGCGACGGCGGCCTGGCCGGCTTCGGGCTCGCTGCGCGACTCGAAGTACACGGCCTCCGCGAGGCAGCGCTGTTCCTTGTCCATGGCGTCCGGCCCGATCAGGTCGGCGTAGCGGTGGCGGGCGTCCTCGGGGACGGATTGGACCGCCGGCGCCTCGGCCCGGTCGGTGCGGATGGTGAATCCCGGCAGCATCAGGCTGGCCGAGGCGACCTCGATCGGGGTGGCGTCGGCCGGAGCCGGCGTCGTCGAGGACAGGGCCACGGCGCGCGGCACCGGCGGCGTCGAGCCGTCGGAGCGGCGCTCCTCCTCGGCCTCGGCCCGTGCGTCGTCCTCGGCGGTCGTGCCGGGATCGGCGTGTCCGAGGCCGAGGTCGGGCACCGGCACGAAGCCGGCCTCGGGTTCGAGGTCCGGGTTCCAGGTGGCGGCGCCCGGCGTCAGCAGGCCGGTCACGTTGCCGGTGAGGTTGGCGAAGAGCAGCGAGGCGCCGGCCTCGCGC
>NZ_VRUX01000641.1:0-2294 GCF_008039885.1 Methylobacterium sp. WL103 | reverse complement strand
GCCCGGCAGCGGCGCCAGCGCCAGCGCCTTGGCGAGGTCGATCCCGGCGCCTTCCGCGACCCGGCGGCCGTAATCGGCGTCGGCATGCGAGAAGTGCCAGACCATCCGCAGCTGGATGGCTTCCGGGCACTGCTTCATGTCGCCGACGAGGTTGGCGATCAGGTCGTCGCGCTCCCAATCCTGGAACGAACGGTAGCGCACGCCGGCCTGGGTGTAGTCGTCCTCGGTGCGCGAGGTCTGGTAGCGGCCGAGGTTGCCCTGCACCGGCTGGTGGTAGTCCTTCGCCGGCTTCGGGGCCTCGCGCAGGCCCTCGGCGAGCGTCGAGGGCTCGTAGTTGATGTGCTTGTTCGGGCCGGTGCCGTCGACGCCGTAGGTCATCTGCCCGTCGCGCTGGTTCGAGTAGACCTTCACGCCGGGCTGCGGCGCGTTGATCGGCAGCTGCAGGTAGTTGGCGCCGACGCGGTAGCGCTGCGTGTCCGAGTACGACAGCGTACGCCCCTGGAGCATCTTGTCGTCCGAGAAGTCGATGCCGTCGACGAGCACGCCCGTGCCGAAGGCCGACTGCTCGACCTCGGCGAAGAAGTTGTCCGGCACGCGGTCCAGCACCATCCGGCCGACGGGCAGCAGCGGGAAGTCCTCGACCGGCCACAGCTTCGTGTCGTCGAGCGGATCGAACGACAGGTGCTCGTTCGGGCCGTCCGGCATGATCTGCACGCAGAACTCCCACTCGGGGAAGTTGCCGGCCTTGATGTTGTCGTAGAGGTCGCGCGTCGCGTGGCCGACATCCTTGCCCTGGATCTCGGACGCCTGGGCCGAGGTCAGGTTGCGGATGCCCTGCTTGGGCTCCCAGTGGAACTTGCAGAGCACGGCCTCGCCCTGGTCGTTGACCAGCTTGTAGGTGTTGACGCCCGAGCCTTCCATCTCACGGTAGTTCGCAGGGATGCCCCAGGGCGACTTCAGGTGCGTCACCATGTGGATGGCTTCGGGGTGCTGGGCCACGAAGTCGAAGAAGCGCCAGGCCTCCTGGCGGTTCGTCACCGGGTCCGGCTTGAACGCGTGGATCATGTCGGGGAACTTGATCGCGTCGCGGATGAAGAAGACCTTGAGGTTGTTGCCAACGAGGTCCCAGTTGCCGTCGACGGTCTTGAACTTCACCGCGAAGCCGCGCGGGTCGCGCTCGGTCTCAGGGCTCTCCTTGGCGCCGGCCACGGTGGAGAAGCGCACGAACATCGGCGTCTTCACGCCGGTCTCGTTGAGGACGCGGGCGCGGGTGTACTTGGAGGCCGGCTCGTTACCGATCTTGCCGTAGGCCTCGAAGTACCCGTGCGCGCCGGCGCCGCGGGCATGCACCACGCGCTCTGGGATCCGCTCGCGGTCGAAATGGGTGATCTTCTCGATGAACTGGTAGTTCTCGAGCGTCGCGGGACCCCGCTCGCCCACCGTGCGGGTGCTCTGGTTGTCGCGGACCGGGTGGCCCTGGCGGGTCGTCAGAATCGGGCGTTGATCGCTCATGCGAAAGATCTCTCCGTGGTGGCGACGAGGTCCGAGGGCCGGCGCCGGCGCCCTTCAGCGAGGGGCGCGCCGTTTCCTGGAATCGTTCCGGGCTCCCCTTATGCGCCTCCTGCGACCGGTTGACCAATGCATCGTCTGAAAGGCTGTGATAGACGCAGCCTATGAACATCGCCGGCCTTTCGCTCCGCGATCTCGAATATGTCGTCGCCATCGCCGACGAGGGGCATTTCGGCCGGGCGGCGGAACGCTGCAACGTCAGCCAGCCGACGCTCAGCGTGCAGGTGCGCAAGCTCGAAGGTGCGCTCGGCCTGGTCCTGTTCGAGCGCTCCAACCGCCGCGTGCTGATGACGGCGCCGGGCCAGATCATCGTGCGGCAGGCCCGCGCTGTGTTGGCCGAGGCGCAACGCCTGCTCGCGCTGGCGAGCGAGGGCCGCGGCGCGCCCCTCACCGGCCGCCTCGTCCTCGCGGCGATCCAGACGCTGGGGCCGTATCTCTTCCCGCTGGTGCTGCGCATGTTGCGCCAGGAATTCCCGATGCTGACGCTCGCCCTCAGCGAGGGCCGCACCGCCGACATCCTCGCCTCCCTGCGCGACGGGCGGGTCGACGCCGCGCTGGTGTCGCTGCCCCTGCCCGCCTCGGGGCTCACCGTCTCGCCGCTCTTCGTCGAGCCGTTCCGCCTCGCCTGCCCGGCCGACCACGCGCTGGCGCAAGGGGGGGCGCTGCGCGCAGCCGACATCGCCGGGCCGGACCTGCTGCTGCTGGACGAGGGCAACTGCCTGCGC
>NZ_VRUX01000640.1:0-2301 GCF_008039885.1 Methylobacterium sp. WL103 | reverse complement strand
CCATCAGGGCCGTCCCGCGTCGCGACAGGGCCAGCGGAGGCGGAGAGGGCGCCGAAGCTGTAGGCGCGGCGTCGGGGGCTTTCGCGACGGCCAGCGTGTCGTCGGGCAGGGTGGCGGCCACGCGGGTGCCGGAGCCCCGATGCGCCGTGAGATAGCCTTCGGCGACCAGTTGCTCCAAGGCGGTCAGCACCGTGCCGCGGGCGCAGCCGAGGTCCTCGGCCAACGCCCGCGAGCCGGGGAGGCGGGCGCCGCGGGCGATGCGACGCTCCAGGATCGCGCGGCGCAGCGCGTCGCCGATCCGCACGTGCAGGGGCGTCGCCGCCCCGTGGGCGAGATCGAGGACGAGGGGCAGGCCGCCCTCTCCGCGTGGGTGGGTCTCGACGGGCCTAGCACCGTGGGCTTCGGGCACGAAGTGGTCCAGTCGTTTGCGTGAAACCGGATCTTTTGCCTGGACCGGCGATCGGTCAAGCCCAGGCCTCCACCGGTCGGGAGCGCCGCGATGTACCAGCCGCCGCATTTCAGGGAGGACGACCTCGGGGCGCAGCACGCCCTGATCCGCGCCCACCCCCTCGGGCTCCTGGTCACCGCCGGGCCGGGGGGCCCGATGGCGAACCCGATCCCGTTCCTGATCGACGGGCAGGCCTCCGAGCGGGGGACGCTGCGCGCGCACCTGGCGCGGGCCAACCCGCACTGGCGCGAGCTGGCGCAGGTCGCGGAATGCCTCGTGGTGTTCCAGGGTCCGCAGGGCTACGTCACCCCGTCCTGGTACGCGACCAAGCGCGAGACCGGGAAGGTGGTGCCGACCTGGAACTACGCCACGGTCCACGCTCGGGGGCGACCGCGGGTGATCGAGGATGCGGCCTGGCTCCGGCGCCAGATCGCCGACCTCACGGACCTGCGCGAGGCGGGACGGCCCGAACCCTGGGCGGTCGACGACGCACCGCGGGCCTTCACCGACGCGCAGCTCAAGGGCATCGTCGGGATCGAGATTCCCGTGGCGCAGATCGTGGGCAAGTGGAAGGTCAGCCAGAACCGGCCGGCGGCCGACCGCGATGGCGTGGTCGCAGGCTTTCGCGCCGCGGGCGACGGGGACGGCATGGCTGAAGAGATGGCGGCCCTGGTGCAGGCACGGAGCGGACGATGAGCGCGCGCGAGAACGACTTCGGCCAGGCGATCGGGCCGGCCCTGCCGGATTGGCGCCCGCGCCCGCTTCCGCCGCGCATGGCGATGCAGGGACGCACCTGCCGTGTCGAGCCACTGGATGCGGAGCGCCATGCGGCCGACCTGTTTTCCGCCTTCTCGGCAGCCCCCGACCGGCGGAGCTGGACCTATCTCGGCGGCACCCTGCCGGAGACGGAAGGCGCCTACCAGGCCGAGCTGGCGGCGATGGCGGCCGGCGCCGACCCGCTGTTCCAAGCGATCGTCGACGGGCAGACCGGCCGGGCGGTCGGCCTCGCATCGTACCTGCGCATCGATCCGGCCAACGGCGTCATCGAGGTCGGGCACCTGCACTTCTCGCCCGCCCTGGCGCGGCGGCCGGCCGCGACCGAGGCGATGGCCCTGATGATGGCCCGCGCCTTCGACGAGCTCGGCTACCGCCGCTACGAGTGGAAGTGCGACGCCCTCAACGCGCCCTCGCGCGCCGCGGCCCTTCGCTACGGTTTCACCTTCGAGGGCGTCTTCCGCAACGCCGTCGTGGTCAAGGGCCGCTCCCGCGACACGGCCTGGTTCTCGGTCACCGACGCCGAATGGCCGCGGGTGAGGGCGGCGTTCCGGGCCTGGCTCGCCCCGGAGAACTTCTTCGAAGACGGGCGACAGCGGCGAGCCCTCGCCGACCTGCGAACGGGCTGACCCGGCCTCCGCTTGCTCAAAGCGGAGGCCGGGTCAGGCAAGCCCGCGCGGCGGCTGAGCGAAGCCCAAATCCGCCATCCCGAAGGGATCGACCGGATTTGGTATGACCCGGCTCAGCCGGCGGCGCGGGCCGCCCTGACGAAGGCGGCGATGCGGTCCGGGTCCTTCACGCCCGGCGCCGACTCGACGCCCGAGGAGACGTCGACCGCGGTCGCCCCGGTGCGGGCGAGCGCCGCGGCGACTCTCGACGGGTCGAGGCCGCCCGACAGCATCCAGCCGGAGGGGAGGTCTGCGCCGTCGAGCAGGGTCCAGTCGAAGGCGCGGCCGTTGCCGCCGGGAAGCACGGCGCCGGAGGGCGGCTTGGCGTCGAGGAGGAGGCGGTCGGCGGCGGCGAAGGCCGAAATCCGGTCGAGGTCGGCCCGGCTCGCGACGCCCAGCGCCTTCATCACC
>NZ_VRUX01000063.1:0-13758 GCF_008039885.1 Methylobacterium sp. WL103 | reverse complement strand
CACCCGCACCGCCGCGGGCGGCAAGGCGCGCCGCGCCGGTGCGGGTGGCAGGACCCGACAGCACGAGGGCGTGGCCGCGGGTGTACTTGTGGCTCGCCTCGGTGAGTCGTGGGAAGCACGCTTTCCAGAGTGCAGGACCGTTGCGGAAGGCGGGCGAGTCCAGCGCGAGCCCGGCCGCGAACGCCGCCGGGCCGGTGCCGATGTCGGCGACGTGCACGCATCCGCAAAGGCCACGGCCGGGCTGTAGCAGGTGGCCGGGCTTCTCCGCGACGAAGGTCACGGTCTCGACGGCGGGAAGCGCGAAGCCCCGCACCATGCCGGTGTCGCCGTCGATCCCGCTCGGCACGTCGACCGCAAGCACCGGCCGCCCGGAATCCCGGACCCGTTCGAGGGCGAGGCGGGCGGGCCCGTCGAGGTCGCGCGACAGGCCGGCGCCGAAGGCCGCCGTCGCCGCGCCGAGCTGGTGTCCGGCGAAGACCCAGCCGAAGACCACGTTCGCGCGCTCGCGCCCGAACCGCTGCGCGGCGAGCTTCACGGTCGGCGGCACTGTGGCGATCCAGTCGAGGCCGTAGAACACCGCGAAGAGGGACAGCCCGGTGAACGAGAAGTCCGAGAACGGCAGGCACAGCAGCGAGAGCCCGCGAAGGCCGTAGTACCAGAACAGCAGCCAGCGGTTGTCGTAGCGGTCCGACAGCCAGCCCGAGGCGACGGTGCCGACGAAATCGAAAACGCCCATGCCGGCGAGCACGCTCGCCGCCTGGACCGGGCGCAGCCCATAGTCGGCACAGAGCGGGATGAAGTGGGTCTGGATCAGCCCGTTGGTGCTCGCGCCGCAGATGAAGAAGGTGAAGAACAGCACCCAGAACACCTTCGTCCGCGCCGCCCCGCGCAGGGCTGCGATGGCGCCCACGGCCAGCCCGCGCGGCGGGGCGGCGTTCGCGGTGGTCTCGCCATAGGGCAGCAGGCCGACATCTTCCGGTCGGTCGCGCAGAAGCAGGAACACGAAGGTCGCCGCCAGCCCGAGCAGGCCGCAGATCGTGAGCAGGGCCGCACGCCAGCCCATCGCCTCGGTGAGCGCCGCGAGGACCGGCAGAACGATCAGCTGTCCCGTCGCCGAGCTCGCGGTGAGCAGGCCGACGACGAGGCCGCGGCGGTGCGAGAACCAGCGCGTCGCCACCGTCGCCCCAAGCACCAGCGCGGTGAGCCCGGTGCCGACGCCGACGACGACGCCCCAGAGCAGGATCAGCTGCCAGAGCTGGGTCATGGCGAGCGAGGCCAGCAGGCCGGAGGCGATCAGCGCCAGCGCCAAGAGCACGATCCGACGCGGGCCGTAGCGGTTCATCAGGGCGGCCGCGAACGGGCCCATCAAGCCGAACAGCACGAGGCGGATCGCCAGCGCCGACGAGATCGAGGCCGTGTCCCAGCCGAACTCCCGTTGCAACGGCAGGATCAGCACCCCGGGGGCGCCGACCGCGCCGGCCGTCACCAGCATGGTCAGGAAGGTGACCGCGGCTGAGACCCAGCCGTAATGTACCCCGCGGCGCGCCAGAACGCGGGCGAGCGATCCAGACAGGGCATGGGACGGACTGGCCACGATCATATCACCCTCGCGCGAATCGGGGCGCCTCACCCGAAACAGGCATATGCATGTATTTTCTTCGGGCGCCAAGCGTGGACTCGATGAGAGGCGCGAGTCGTGGAAAGGCGGCGGCCGGCATCAAGGCCGCTCGGTCATCGCCCCGGCGTTCATCAGCCCGTCCGGATCGAGGCCGTGCTTGATCGTCTCGATCAAGGTCAGACGGGTCGGGTCGGCGTAGCGATGGAGCAGGTCGCGCTTGAAGCGGCCGATTCCGTACTCGGCGCTGAAGCTGCCGCCGAGGTCGATCGCCACCGCGTAGATCTCGTGGGCGATGCCGTCCTCGACCCGGCGGGTGAAGGCGAGCCGGTCCTCGCCCGCCGGCACCATCAGGTTGTAGTGCACGTTGCCGTCGCCGACATGGCCGTAGAACGACAGGCGCACGCCCGGCATCCGTTCCGCCAGCACGGCGCCGGCCCGGACCAGGAAGACGCCGAGCTGCGAGAGCGGCACGGCGATGTCGAGCTTCACCGAGCCGCCTGCGTGCTTCTCGCCCTCAGGGATGGTCTCGCGCACGGCCCACATCGCCCGGCGCTGCGCCTCGGAGCTCGCCAACGCCGCATCGGTGATCCACCCCCGCTCCATCAGCGATTCGAGGGCGGCCATCAGCACGTCGTCAAGGCGGATGTGCCGAGACGAGGACGAGAGCTCGAGCAGCACCGCTCCGCCCTCCCCGGTGGCGAACCCGGTCGGGGCGCCGCGCATCTCGGCGACCAGCGCGAGCGAGGAGGCCGAGATCAGCTCGAAGGTCGTGACCAGGTCCGAGGTCTCGCGACGGAGGAACGCGGCGATCTCGGGGATCGGCGCGTCGGCGGCGAGCTGCAGCCATGCGGTGGCGCGGTGGTTTTGCGCCGGCCACAGCTTCAGCACCACGCCGGTGACGATGCCGAGCGTGCCTTCGGCGCCGACGAAGAGCTGCTTGAGGTCGTAGCCGATGTTGTTCTTGCGCAAACGCTTCATGTCGGAAAATAACGAGCCGTCCGGCAGCACCGCCTCCAGGCCGAGGACGAGGTCGCGGGTCATGCCGTAGCGCAGAACCTGCAGGCCGCCGGCATTGGTGCCGAGGTTGCCGCCGAGGCGGCAGCTTCCCTCCGCGCCGAGGCTCAGCGGCAGCAGCAGGTCGTGCGCGGCCGCCGCAGCCTGCGCGTCGGCGAGGATCGCGCCGGCATCGCAGGTTAGCGTGAAGTCGAGCGGGTCGACGGAGCGGATGCGCGCCATCCGCTCCAGGCTCACCACCAGTTGCCGCCGGCCGGCCTGCGGCGTCGCCCCGCCGACGTAGCCGGTGTTGCCGCCCTGGGGCACCAGCCCAAAACCCTCGGCCTTCGCCAGGCAAACGAGCGCCTGCACCTCCGCCACCGATCTCGGCCGCAGGACGGCGTCGGCCTCGCCCTGCATCAAATCGCGCTGGTCGCGGGTGTAGCGTGCGGTGTCGGAGCCGGTGAGCACGCCGCCCTCGCCGAGGGCGGTGCGGAAGGCGGCGACGGGGTCGGACGGGGTCATCGGCAGCTCGCGCGGGATCGGACCTGCGCGGACCATGTCGCCATGGACGCCGGATGGGAAGCCGCGGAGGCGCAAACGAAGGCGGCGGGGCTCGCACCCCGCCGCTCGAACCTGACGCTCAGTGTCGCGCGACCGATCAGCAGCGGTTGCCGCCGGAGGTCTGGCCGTACTGCTTCACCGGGAAGTTCTGCTGGTTGGCGTTGCCCTCGGCCGCCGAGCTCATGCGGCAGTTGGCCGGGTCGCGGTCGAAGCGCGGGCCGTATCCGCCGAACGAACCCGTCGTCTCGACGGCGTAGGGCGAATAGCCGGTGTAGCGGGAAGGGGTCTCGTAGGCCATCGCGGACGAGATCGAGGCAACGCCGAGAATAGCAGCGGCGGCGAAGGCGGCGATACGGGTCTTCATGGTGACGGCGTGGCTCCTGTGCAGGTCAAACCCGGATTTGGGTTCGTTTCTCTCTGCCTGAACCCAAGATGGGGAGCCGCTTTCCGTCTCGACGTGCCGACGCGCACGCAGCATTCGGGATTAAAACCTTTCCGATGATAGAGCACAGAAGCCGTGGCGATGGACGAGCATCGCATCGACGCTTGGCCCGCGTTCGAAGAAGGCCGGGGACTGAGGCGGGCCGCCATCCGACGCAAGCCGCCTCAGCCTTCGATCTACGACACGGTCACTTGTTCGTCCGGCCCCGATGGTTCGGATCGATGCCACCGTCGAGCTTGGTCTCGTTGGCGGTGTCGCCCTCGACAGTCGAGTCCGCCTCGATGTCCGCGATGTCGTGGCCGGTCAGGCCCTTCGACTGCCCGATCCCCGGGTTCCCCTTCAGGTCGGCATCGGTCGGCACGTCGGTCTTGAGATGCTTGTTGGACATCGTGTCTTCCCATCGATCGGGCGGCGCGTCCTGCGTGCCGCGCTCGGTCGGTGGCAAACCCGGCGTTCAGGGGCGCCGTTCCGGACATCGTCGGCGCAGCGACCCTCGGCCGCGCCGCGTGCGTTTCCGAAGGGAGCCGCGCCTTCTGAAACTCGAGATCAGACCTGAGAACAACCAGTCGCCGCGCGCTCCAGCATCCGCTCCGTCACGCCGAAACGCGTGCTCCGCCTCAGCCGACTGTCCGCCGGTCAGCGGAGCGGCTGCCCATCTCTTGGCGTGATGCCTTGGGATCTCAGCTCGTCGTTCTGCTGGTTGATGATCACGGTGTCGGGCCGACGCTGCGGTGCACCGGGGGGCGCGACCGAAGGCCCGGAGATAGACTGCGTGGCGACGGATGGCGGGCACAGCACCTGGCAGATCGGGATGTTGTCCGCCGTCGAGGAGCATCGCGCCACAGCGTTGCCATTCACGCACGCGCAGTTGCAGATCGCGAACGCGGGGAATGGCGCGCTCGCGATCGCCAGAGCGAGGATGAAGCTTCGCATATCGAGGGTCCTGTACGCCGCGCAGGCACCTTAGCGCCGCCTTGTGCGTCGCGCCATCGACTCGAATATTCCAGCGAAATCCGACGAACGGTTCCGTGGAGCCCGCTCAGCCTTCGCCGGCCTGCGATCGTCTTAGGGAAACGAGGAAAGCACTAAGTAGTGGTGCCGCTTGAGGGATTCGAACCCCCGACCCCCTCATTACGAATGAGGTGCTCTACCAGCTGAGCTAAAGCGGCATCCGTCGGCGGCCGCGTCGAAGGCGGATGCCGAGGCCACGGTGCATAGCTGTCCGGTCCCCGCTTGGCAAGGCGAGACCGTGCAGCGCGCGCTCGGCGATGCAGGCGGGACACGCCGGGACGGGGAAGCGCATGAGCGGCCCCGCGCGTCCTTGACGGGCGCGGATGTGGCGGGAAGGGTCCGGTCGTACCGGGCGCGCCGGTTGCCGGAACATCGCCATGTCGTTGATCGCACGCCTGCGGGCCTATGCCGCCGAGGCCCTCGGCGTCGCCGCGCACGAGGCGCCGGGCGACGACACCCATCTGGCCGCCACCGCGCTCCTCGTCCACGTGGCGCGGGCCGACGGCATCCTGGCGCCGGCGGAATCGGAGCGCCTCGCGCGGCTGGTGCGCGGGCGCTACGCCGTGAGCGCCGAATCCGCCGACGCCCTGATCGCACGCGCCGCCGCCTTCGATTCGGAGACCCGCGACGTGGCGAGCCTCGTCGAGATGCTGCCGCACGAGGCCGATGCCGGCGAGCGCGGGCGCATCCTGGCGATGGCGTGGTCGGTGGCCGCCGCCGACGGCACCATCGACGAGTTCGAGGAGGCCTTGGTCTGGCGCCTCGGCAAGCTCCTGGGCTTCGACGAGGCCGGGATCGCGCGGGCCCGCGGCGAGGGTGTTCCCGGCATCGCCCTCGATCCGGCCTGAGCGGCGGCGATCGATGATCGCGAGCCTCACCCTGATCCTGCTGGCGCAGCTGCTGGGCGAAGGCCTCGCTCGCAGCGCCGGCCTGCCCGTCCCCGGCCCGGTCCTCGGCATGGCGCTGATGCTGGCCTTCCTCGTGCTGCGCGACCGGCGCTCGCTGCGCCTCGCGCAAATCCTGCCGAAGCCGCTCACCGATGGAACGCTGGAGACGACGGCGCGCGGGCTGCTTTCCAACCTGTCGCTGATGTTCGTGCCGGCCGGCGCCGGGATCGTCGGGCGCCTCGACGTGGTCCAGGCGCAGGGCCTGCGCCTTGCCGTCGTGGTGGTGGTCTCCACCGCCGCTGCGCTGGTCGCCACCGTCCTGGTCTTCCTCTGGGTCGCGCGGTTGACGGCGCGGACGGGGAGCGAGCGGTGAGCGGCGAGTTCGCGGTCTGGGTCTACCTCGCGCGCACGCCGCTGCTTTGGCTGACGGTGACGCTCGTCGCCTACCTCGTGGCCGACCGGATCTCGGCGGCGAGCGGGCGGCACCCGGTGGTAAACCCGGTGCTCATCGCCATCGCGATCACCAGCACGGTGCTGACGCTCACAGGCACCCCCTACGCCACCTATTTCGACGGCGCGCAATTCGTCCACTTCCTGCTCGGGCCGGCGACGGTGGTGCTGGCGATGCCGCTCTATGAGCACCGCGCCACGGTGATGCGCGCGCTCCTGCCGATGCTGGCGGCGCTGGTCTCCGGTTGCACGGTCGCCCTGGGAAGCGCGATCCTGCTCGGGCGCGCCCTCGGCATCCCGGAAGCGGTGATCGTCTCGCTCAGCCCGAAATCCGTCACCTCCGGCGTCGCCATGGGCATCTCGGAGGCGCTCGGCGGAGACCCAACGCTCACCGCGGTGCTGGTGATGCTGACGGGCATCACCGGCGCGATCCTGGTGACGCCGCTGATGCAGGCCCTCGGCATCCGGGACATGCGCGCGCGCGGCTTCGCGGTAGGGCTCGCGGCCCACGGGGTCGGCACCGCGCGGGCGTTCCAGGTCAGCGAGGTCGCCGGCACCTTCGCCGGCATCGCCATGGGTCTGAACGCTTTCCTCACCGCGATCTTCGTGCCGCTGGCCCTGCGCATCCTGTCCTGACGGTTCGCGGGCCTTCCGAGCCCGTGCGCGTCACGCCGCCAGCCGGTCGGCCACGTCCTCGGCGAGCGACAGGCTCGCGGTCAGGCCTGGGCTCTCGATCCCGAACAGGTGGACGAGGCCGGGCAGGCCGTGCTCCGCCGGCCCGTCCACGCGGAAGTCGGCGGCCGGCTCGCCGGGGCCGGTGAGCTTCGGCCGGATGCCGGCATAATCCGCGACCAGCGATCCGTCGGGCAGGCCCGGCCAGTAGCGCCGGATCGCGGCGTAGAAGGCGTCGCCGCGGGACGGGTCGACCCGGTAGTCGATCGCATCGATCCACTCGACGTCGGGCCCGAAGCGCATGCGGCCGGCGAGATCCAGGGTGAGATGGGTGCCGAGCCCGCCTTCGACCGGCGCGGGGTAGATCAGGCGTCCGAAGGCCGCCTTGCCGGTGAAGCCGAAATAGTTGCCCCGGGCCAGGACGCGACGCGGCACCCGCTCGGCCGGGTACCCGTCCGTGTGGGCGGCGAGCGTCTGCGCGTCGAGGCTGGCGGCGTTGACGACGGCATCGCACGGGTACTCGCCCGCCGTCGCGCCACCGAAGGTCGCGACCCAGCGGCCAGCCTTGCGCGCCAAACCCGTGACGGGAGTATGGAGCGCGATCGCCCCACCGCGATCCTCGAGCTCGCCCTGCAGGGCGAGCATCAGGCCGTGGCTGTCGACGATGCCGGTCTGCGGCGACAGCAGCGCTGCGGTGCAGGAGATGTTGGGTTCCAGGCGCCGGGCCTGGGCGGCGTCCAGCAGCTCCAGGCCTTCGACGCCGTTCTCGACGCCACGATCGCGAATCGCGGCGATCGTCCCGGCCTCGGCGTCCGTCGTGGCGACGATCAGCTTGCCGCAGGCGCGGTGGCCGATGCCGTGGCTCGCGCAGAGACGGTAGAGCATCCGCGCGCCGGCGACGCAGTGCTTCGCCCGGAGCGAGCCCGCCGGGTAGTACATCCCGCCGTGGATCACCTCCGAGTTGCGCGCGGACACGCCGGTGCCGATCGCCTCGGCCGCTTCCGCCACGACCACCTCGTGTCCCCGCAGTGCAAGGGCGCGCGCCACCGCGAGACCGACGACGCCCGCACCGACGACCAGGACTTCCATGATGCGCTCCTCCGCATCCGGTTCTCGGCGACGATCGCCCAGCGGTAAAGACCTGAGCCGCGCCCAAACCGCCGCACTCGGCCGATGACCGCAAATGCAACCGGGAATTGTATAGCTTGGACTGTCGAGGCGTCGACGCGTCGGTGGTGGCCAACCTCATGCTCCCAAACGCGAAACCGCAGGGCGACGACCTCAGAGGCGTCTTATTGCAACCGACTTGAGCCTGTTAATCAATTCTAAGTAGATTTAAATCACTGATTGAGTCGCGCAGAAGTTGTGTTTCGGCCTTCCGCGCGCATAATCGTGCCGGGGCAGGCCGACCTGCCGCGACCGTTCCGGGTGATCGACGACGCCGACATCGAGTTCCCGGCGACAGCACGTTTGGACACGCACCGACCCGACAGCCTTCGGAAGGAGACGAACCGTGCAGACCACGACGGACCCCATCGCCCTCGCCGCGAAGATCCTCACCGCCTACGTCGCGCGCAACTCCGTACCGGCGACAGGCCTGCCGGACCTGATCCGCACGGTCCACGGCTCGCTCACGGGCCTGGCGACCCCGCCGAAGCCGGTGCTGGCCAAGCCGACCGATGCGCAGATCCGCGCCTCGATCCGCCAGGACACGATCGTCAGCTTCGAGGACGGCAAGCCCTACAAGGCGCTGCGCCGGCACCTCACGCTGCGCGGCCTGTCGCCCGAGGCCTACCGCACCAAGTGGGGCCTGCCGGTGGACTATCCCCTGGTCTCGGCCAGCTACAGCGCGCGCCGCTCCCTGATCTCCCGCACCATCGGACAGAACCAGCGCCTGCGGATGCAGCAGGCGGCGGAGTGATCCAGCGGGCTCTCGCTCGGACGCGCCTGCCGGAGGCGCGGGCGGCACGCCGCCTCGGTAAGCGAACGCGGCGAACGCTCAATCCTTGACCGGTCAGGCTGCGCCGGCACCGTCGCGATACAGGCCGGCGTGCTGGTCGCGCAGGATGTTCTTCTGGACCTTGCCCATGGCGTTGCGCGGCAGGTCGTCGGCGAATAGCACCCGCTTCGGGCACTTGAAGCGGGCGAGGCGCCCTTCGAGGTAGGCAAGCACCGCCTTCTCGTCGGGGGCGTCCTCGGCGCCGACCACGATTGCGGTGACGCCCTCGCCGAAGTCGGCGTGCGGCAGGCCGATCACCGCCGATTCGACGACGCCCGGCATCGCGTCGATCTCGGTCTCGACCTCCTTCGGGTAGACGTTGAAGCCGCCGGTGATGATGAGGTCCTTGCCGCGGCCGACGATGTGGACGTACCCACGCCCGTCCACCTTGCCGAGGTCGCCGGTGACGAAGTAGCCGTCCACCTTGAACTCGGCCGCGGTCTTCTCGGGCATGCGCCAGTAGCCCTTGAACACGTTCGGACCCTTCACCTCGATCATCCCGACCTGTTCGGGACCGAGCGCGGACCCCGTGTCCGGATCCACGACGCGTAGCTCGACGCCCGGCAACGGGAACCCGACCGTGCCGGCGATGCGCTCGCCGCCATAGGGGTTCGAGGTGCTCATGTTGGTCTCGGTCATGCCGTAGCGCTCGAGGATGGCGTGGCCGGTGCGGGCCTGCCATTCGGCGTGGGTCTCGGCGAGCAACGGCGCCGAGCCGGAGGTGAACAGCCGCATATGCGCGGTCGCCGCCTGGGTCAGGCCGGGATCCTTGAGCAGGCGGGTGTAGAAGGTCGGCACGCCCATCATGCTGGTCGCCCGCGGCATCAGCTTGAGGATCAGGCCGGCGTCGAGCCGCGGCAGGAACAGCATGCTGCCGCCCGAGGCCAACACGGTGTTGATCGCCACGAACAGCCCGTGGGTGTGGAACACCGGAAGCGCGTGGATCAGCATGTCGTCGGCGGTGAAGCGCCAGGCCTCGACCAGCGTGCGCGCGTTCGAGGCGAGGTTATCGTGGCTGAGCATGGCGCCCTTCGAGCGCCCCGTGGTGCCGGAGGTGTAGAGGATCGCGGCGAGATCCTCCGGCCCCCGCGCCACGTCCGCGAAGTCCGCCCCTTGCGCGTCAGCCGCCTCGGCGATGGTGCCTCGGCCGGCGGCGTCGAGGGTGAGCACGCGGGTGGTACCCGCATTCTCGGCGACCGGCGCCAAAGCCGCGCGCTTGGCCGGGTCGCAGACGAACAGGGCGGGCTCGGCGTCGCCGAGGAAGTAGGCGACCTCGGCCGCCGTGTAGGCGGTGTTCAGCGGTAGGAAGACCGCGCCGGCCCGGACCGCGCCGAGATAGAGGAACACCACCTCGGCGCTCTTCTCGACCTGCACCGCGACCCGGTCGCCAGGGCGGACGCCGGCGGCAACGAGGGCGTTCGCGTAGGCGCCGCTGCGCGCGAGCATGTCGGCGTAGCTGTGGCGGCGCCCGTCCGGAGTCTCGATGAAGGTCTTGGCCGCGGCCTCCGCCGGCAAGGCCTCGCGGATCAGCGCGAAGAGATGATTCGTCATGACACAACGCCCAGCGGAACGGATGATCGACTTCGGCCCACCCGCCTCACGCCTCGGCGAGGGCGACGGAGCGCGGCGGCGGCAGGTTGGCGCGCAACTCGCGCGAAACGGCGCCGGAGGCCGACACCGTGCCGAGGTTGGCATAGGTCTCGTGGTTCTTCTCGATCGCCGACAGGTCGTAGAGGTAGTTGACCATCAGCCCGTAGGACTGCTTCAGCCCCTTCTCCGAGACGTCGCCGAGGAAGTTGATCCGCTCGAGCCGGGCACCGTTGCCGAGGTGGAAGCGGGCCACCGGATCGAGCGGTCGGCCCCGTTCGTTCTTGGCGCGCAGGAAGTAGGCGGCGGCGGCCGGCAGCAGCGCCTTGCGCACGGCGTCGGACTTCGCCTTATCGGTCGCCCAATCCGGTTCGTCGAGTTGGCGCAACGCCTCGATGTCGTCGCGGGTCAGGCCCTGCGGGGCGTCCGCGCGCCGCTCGCGGTCGAGCCAGCGCGCGAAGCCCGGGACTGGTGAGAGCGTGACGAAGGTCTTCAGGGTCGGGATCTCGCGGGCGAGGTCCTCCACCACCTGCTTGATCAGGAAGTTGCCGAAGGTGACGCCGGCCAAGCCCTTCTGGCAGTTCGAGATCGAGTAGAAGATCGCCGTGGTCGCTGACTTCAGCGGCAGCGGGTCGCGCGCCTGCGACAGGATCGGCGCGATCGCCGGCGCGATCGCGCTCGTCAGGGCGACCTCGACGAAGATCAGCGGTTCGTCGACCAGCGCCGGGTGGAAGAAGGCGAAGCAGCGCCGGTCCACCGGCTGGATGCGGCGGCGCAGGTCGTCCCATCCGGCGATCTCGTGGACCGCCTCGTAGCGGATGATCTTTTCGAGGATGTGGGCCGGCGTCGTCCAGTCGATGTGGCGCAGCACCAGGAAGCCGCGATTGAACCACGAGGCGAACAGGTGCTCGAAATCCGAATCGAGGCTGTCGGCGGCGTCGATCAGGTTGGGCTCGCCCTCGTCGCGCAGGATTCGGCGCAGGTCGAACAGGTCCTCGCGCATGCGCACGAGGCTGAGCGTCCCGTCGCGGGCGAGATTGAGGCGGCGGATCAGCTCCTGGGAGCGCGGCTCGGCCGATTCGTGCAGGCTTCCGAGGCGCGCGCGGGTCGGGTCGGCGCGGTAGGCCTCGATCGCGGCGTCCACCGCGTCGTGATCCGCGTCGAACTCGATGGCGATGAGCCGCAGGAAGGCGTGGCGCTCGTCGGTGCCCAGCGTCGCGTAACGGTCGAGGATCAGCCGCGCCAGGGCGACGCCGGAGGCTTCGCCGCGCCGCGAGATCAGGTCGTCGCAGAGTTTGACCAGTTCGGCGGCGTTGGCCCGGGCAGCGAGGTCGCCGCGGCCGATGCCGATGAGGTCGCGACCGCGATCGCTGATGGTCTGGAGGAGGTCGCCGAAGAAAGAGATCGCCGCCATGGATCGCCGTCCGCGTCTCGCCTCGAAACCGGCCGCCGCGGAGGCCCCGGTCGTCCCGGACGGCGATGCCGTCGGCCACACCGTTTACGGCGTGACGGCGCGCGGGACCAGACCCTCCGGGCGAGGTACGACGCCCTATCGGCGCTCGTCGCCGGCCTGCGCCACCACGGCGCTGTCGGCGCGCTCGCGCCAGTAGCCCAGGCCGTACTGGCGGGCGAACTTCAGCTCGGCGGCCCGCCGGGCGCGGTCGGGGTCGCGCGCGCGATGGATCTCCACCGATCCGATGGTGAAGGGAAGCCCGAAGATCTGCTTCTCGAAATCCACCCGGTAGTTCGGCATGAAAATCCTCTCCTTCTCGAAGCGTCGGATGCGCTCCGCGGCACGAATCGGTGTCATCCGTCGCATGAACGGCATCAGAACCCGGAACGCCTCGATCGACAAATCGATTGCGAGCGATCGGGCCGTGCGCGAAACAACGTTCCGCAAAGGAACATAGGGAGGCGGGTCCGGAATCGACACCGGGTGCGCCACTCCTACGCGGCCGTGCCCCGCGCCACCCGCCGTTGCCATGGCACCGGACCCCGCCTAGGCGACTTTCGATCACCCACCATGCGAGAGCCGACCGACATGCTCACAGCGCCGAACCGCTCGCGCGATCCGAAAGCCCGCTCGTGAGCGACGTCTCGACGGTTTCGCCGCATCCGGCTCTGAGCACGACCGCGCGGATCGGGCTGACGCTGATCGCCGGCGGTGCGGTCGCCAACATCTATTACAACCAGCCGTTGCTCGGGCTGCTCGTGGCCGATTTCGGGCCGCGCGCCGCCCTGTGGGTGCCGACCGCGTGCCTCGTCGGCTACGGGCTCGGCATCGTCGGCCTCGTGCCGCTCGGCGACGCCTGGCCCCGGCGCCAGCTGATCATCGCGCAGTTGCTCGCGCTGAGCGTGGTGTTGGTGGTCGCGGCACTCAGCCCGAATCTATCCGTCCTGGTGCTCGCGAGCCTGCTGATCGGCTTCCTCTCGTCGGCGGCGCAGCAGGCGGTGCCCTTCGCGGCGGAACTCGCGCCGGATGCCAGCCGCGGGCGCGTCGTCGGGCAGGTGATGACCGGGCTGCTCTCGGGCATCCTGCTCGCCCGGACGGTCAGCGGCTTCGTCGGCGCGCATCTCGGCTGGCGGGCGGTGTTCTTCGCGGCCGCCGCGGTCTCGCTCGGGATGGCGGCGATCGCGGCGGCGACCCTGCCGCGCACGGAGGCCAAGCGTCTGCGCTACCGCGCGCTGATGCTGTCGATCCTGCACCTGGCGAAGACGCAGCCCGTGCTGCGCAACGCCAGCCTGTCGCAGGCGCTGTTGTTTGCCGCCTTCAATGCGTTCTGGGTGACGCTCGCGCTCCTCGTGGAGGCCGAGCCGTTCAACCTGACCGCGGCCGGCGCCGGGCTGTTCGGGGTGATCGGCGTCTGCGGCGCGCTGGTGGCACCGGTCTCGGGCCGGTTCACCGACCTGCGCGGGGCGCGGCCCGTGGTGGTCGGCGGCAGCCTCCTCGTCGTCGCGGCCTTCGCGGTGCTCTGGGCCGGCGGCACGTGGTCGCTCGGCGCCGTGGCCGTCGGCGTGCTGCTGATCGACATCGGCATGAACGGGGCACTGATCGCCAACCAGACCCGCGCCTACGCCCTCGTCCCCGGCGCCCGCGGGCGGATCAACACAGTGCTGTTCACGGCGATGTTCGTGTTCGGGGCGATCGGCGCCTACGCCGGATCGCAGGCCTTCCTGCTCGCCGGCTGGGCCGGGGTCTGCTTGGTGGGCATCGCCTTCGCCGTCGCCGCCCTCCTCGTCGCCGTGTTCGATCGGCGCCCCACCCTGACCTGAGGATCCGCCCTCACCGGAGGATCCGCGACAGGCGGCACCAGGCGTCCTTGTCCGCGGGAAGCCCGAAGCGCAGGCGCGCCGACGCCTCCGTGAAGCGCCGGACATGGATGCCGGCCTCGCCGAGCCGTCGGAACAGGCCCGGCGCATCGGGGAAGTCGGCGGTGCGAAACAGGACGGTCCCGCCGACCGACGTACCGCCTGCCCGCGCGATCATGCGGTCAAGCCGTCCCGCGTCGGCGGCGCGCGCGGGCAGGCGGTACGT
>NZ_VRUX01000639.1:0-2305 GCF_008039885.1 Methylobacterium sp. WL103 | reverse complement strand
GCCCCGGTTCGCGCCTCGTCGGCGGTCTCGACGGCACCGCGGTGTTCGACGCCGCCGCCGGGCTCGACAAGCTCGCGCGCCAGATCGCGCAGACGATCGACTGGGCGGCCTGCCTCGACAGCTGCCGGGAATACGGCGCCACCACCGTACTCGAACTCGGCCCCGGCCACGCGCTGGCGACCATGGCCGGCTCGGCGATCCCCGACGCGCGGGTGCGGGCGCTGGAGGATTTTCGCACCGCGGCGGGCGTGACGGAGTGGCTCGCCGGCTGAGGCGTCGTCAGCCGCGGCGTCGATCCGCCGGGCGCCAAGCTGTCGTATCCCCACGCTTCCGCGCATCCCCTCGCCCCGCGTGCGGGGAGAGGGCTTGGCCGAGCGAGGCGGCAGCCGAAGGTGAGGGGCGCCGACGGAGGAGCCTCGTCCTGCACCTCCCCCTCACCGTCGCTTCGGCTTCGCCTCCGCTTCCCGCAGGGACGACGAGGTCCCATCGGGCCTCTCCCCGCGTGCGGGGAGAGGGGGGCCAGCCTCACCCCTCGTGCGAGGAGAACAACGGACCCGCTCGGTCGCTTCGGCTAGGGAAGGGCGTCCCGTTCGATCGGGACGCCCAAAACCCTCACGAATCGAGGGCGTCGGCCTCGTCGATGTCCACGAGGAAGACGATGTCGGCTTCGTCCTCGTCCTCCTCGCCCTCTTCGGTGGTCGCGTCGTTGGCGGCGGCGGCGTGGCGCGGGTCGTCCTCGAAGTCGCCTTCGCCGTCGTCCTCGGCCAGCGCGTCCTCGAAGATCTCGATCTCGTCCTCGTTGGCGGCGCGGATCTTGAGCTCCGAGGTGCCGTTCCAGAGCGGCGCGCCGTCGCTCGTCATCTTCTGGATGTCTTCCTTGAAGCCGTCGCAGGTGAAGAGGTCGCGCGCTGTCTCCTCGTCGCCGTTGATGACCGCCACGGCTTTGCCCTCGATCTCGAGCGTGAACATCGCTGACTTCCCTCTGATTACCGTGTTGCGAAAGGCCCGCATCCGGGCCGTTCGCGCCTGCGCCGCAAGAAAGCTCTGGAACTTCCGCGCACCGCTCTCAATCCGGTCGCGGGGATGCTGTAGGGGGGAACGGTACACCCGCCAACCCCGAATTATCGCGCCGTCCGAGCCCTTCGCGGTCCGCCTCCTGCTCGGGTCCGGTCGCTCTGGCCCGGCGACGGCGCGCGTCAGACCATACGCCTTCCACCACAAGCCTTGGCCGGCCCCAGTTTCAGGAAAGAAGGAATCCCGGATGCGGATCAGGCTCGGCTGCGAGATGCGCTACGCCTTCCCCTATCCCGTGCCGATGGTGGTGATGCTCAACCTGCATCCCTCCTGCGCCGACGCCCTCGAGGCCCCGGATGCGATCGTCACCCAGCCCGCGGTGCCGGTCGAGACGTACCGCGACAGCTTCGGCAACCTCTGCGGCCGCCTGATCGCGCCGGCCGGCGCCTTCACCATCGGCACCGACGGGATCGTCGCCGACGACGGGCTGCCGGACCCGATGGCGCCGGACGCCGCGCAGCACCGCGTCGAGGACCTGCCGGCCGAGACCCTGCTGTTCCTGCTGCCGAGCCGCTACTGCGAATCCGACCTGCTCGCCGACGAGGCCTGGCGGCTGTTCGGCGACACCCCGCCGGGGTGGGAGCGGGTGCAGGCGGTGTGCGACTTCGTCAACGCCCACCTCGCCTTCGGCTACGAGTTCGCCCACCGCGACCGCACGGCGCTCGACGCCTACCAGGGCGGGCGCGGGGTCTGCCGCGACTTCACCCACCTCGCGGTGGCGTTCTGCCGGGCGCTGAACCTGCCGACCCGCTACTGCACCGGCTACATCAGCTTCATCGGCGAGCCCGAGCCGCACCCGGCCGGCGACTTCTGCGCCTGGATGGAGGTCTACCTCGGCGGGCGCTGGCACGTGTTCGACCCGCGCAACAACGCGCCGCGCATCGGCCGGGTCATGGTCGCCTACGGGCGCGACGCCGCCGACGTGCCGCTGACCCACACCTTCGGCCCGAACCCGCTGGTCGGCTTCCGGGTCTGGGCCGACGCCGTCGCGGTCATCGACCACCTCGACGCGGAGGCCGCCGAAGCCCCCGAGGAGCCGCTGCCGCCGCAGACGATGACGACGCGGATGGAGTGAGGGGGCTTAAGCCCCGCTGCCGCCGCGCGAGATCGCGCGCTTGACCACGGCCCTGTCTCTTATACACAACACCCACCCCACGAGACCGGAGCCTATATCGTATGCCGTCTTCTGCAAGAAAAAAAAAACGAGGGGGGGGGGGGGGGGGGGGGCGGG
>NZ_VRUX01000638.1:0-2316 GCF_008039885.1 Methylobacterium sp. WL103 | reverse complement strand
GTGCCACCGGTTCCGCGCCGCGCGACGCGCCCGACGCTGGCCTCGAAGAAGCGGCGGCTCGAAGCCAAGACCCAGCGCGGCGCGACCAAGCGCCTCCGTGGCGCGCCGGTGGATTGACCACGCCTCCTCCCGTTCCCGCAGAAGCGACAGGACTCACGCATCCCCGCGTCTGGCACCTCTTTTGACGCGCATTCCCTCGCCCCGCGTGCGGGGAGAGGGCTTTGCCGACCTCGTCGTCGGCAAAGCGAGGCGGCAGCCGAAGGTGAGGGGGCTGACCCGGAGGAGGCTCATCCGTTCGCGCCCCCTCACCCTCGCTTCGGCTTCGCCTCCGCTACCCGTCTGCACGACGGGATGCAGCCGGGCCTCTCCCCGCACGCGGGGAGAGGGGGAACCCGCGGGTCATCGGTGTCCGCAGCGAAATAGGCAAAACGATCGCCCGTTCGGAGGAGGGGATGTCCCGACTCCGCGGTCAGTGGATCGCGTCGATCGCCTTCGCGTCGGGGCTCGCGTCCGGCGCCGGCGAGGAGCCGGCCACCAGCTCGCTGCCGGGCTTGGCGATCGTCAGGACAACGGCGATGAAGGCGAGCAAGGCCGCGAGCGCCGCCGGGAACAGGAAGGCGCTCTCGCCGTAGCGGATCTGCAGCAGGCCGCCGACCACCGCGCCCGACGACAGGCCTGCCCAGAGCGGCGCCTGGATCCAGAACGACGAGGCCACCGTCCCGAGGATCAGGTTGGCCATGCCGGTGCCGAAGCGGACCACCGCGCCCGTGACGTAGGTGAGCGCGATGCTGCGACCGCCTTCGTCCTGGAGGATCGCGTTCTGCAGGCCGAGCGCCAGGACGATCGGATAGGCGTGCAGCGGGAAGGCGAAGGTGCCCCACGGCATCAGCAGGCCGAGCGCCAGCAAGGCGGCCTCGATCGTCAGCAGCACCGAGAGCCGCCAGCGGCCGACCCAGGCGGCGATCAAGGTGCCGAGGAAGGCGCCGAAGCAGAAGACCAGCAGCACCGTGACGACGCGCAGGGTGTTCTCCCAGTCCGCGTTCGCCACCGCCACGCCGAAGCGCGTGGTGTTGCCGGACATGAACGACATGAACAGCTGCGAGAACTCGAGGAAGCCGATCGAGTCCGTGGCGCCGGCCAGGAACGCCAGCACGATCGCGAAGGGGATGCGGGTCGCCGCGCTCGCCGGGAAGGCCTTGTCCGGCGGGTCCCCGGGGGCGGTCTTCTCGTTCACCATGTAGGGCCTCGAAACGTGGTGGGTCGCGCCCGCTTCTCCCGTGAGGGCGCAGGGGGTCGAGCGGGCGGCGGTGGGATCGACGGCTATAAAGAGCCGAGCACGGCCAAGGTTCAACTATGCACGGCCGGCAGGGTGATATTCCTCACCTCGCTCTCCGGCGCCGGGATTAAGCGGCCTCCACTCCCGTGCTTGCACTACGTTTGACTGCGATCACGGTGCGTCCGGGAACGTCCGCGCCGTTCTCGCGCCGGACCACCGCTGAACGGATCGCGAGGTCGCCGAAGCCCGCGGCCTCGGCGGCGGCCGCGAGGTAGGCGTCGGCGTGGGCGTAGCGGCCGTCCGGCCCGAGCACGACGCCGTCGCCGTCGTGCGATTGCACGGTGAAGGCGGCGCGCCCGTCCGGGCGCAGCACCCGCGTCATGCCGGACAGCACCGTCGCGAGCGGCCCGAGATAGATGAACACGTCGGCCGCCACGCAGAGGTCGGCGGAGGCCGCAGGCTCGCCCGCGAGGAAGTCCTCGATCCCGGCCTCGACGAGGCGCGCATAGAGGCCCTTGCGCCGGGCGAGCGCCAGCATCGCCGGCGCGATATCGACCCCGGTGAGCGTCCCGACGCGGGCGCCGAGCGCCGCGCCCATCAGGCCGGTGCCGCAGCCGAGGTCGATCGCGTGGCCGTAGCGGGGGGCGCCGCCCGGCTCCCTCTCCCGTGCGGGAGAGAATTGGGGCGAGGGATGAGAACTGTCCGGAGAGGTCACGCCCCTCATCCCACCCTTCTCCCCCTGGGAGAAGGAGCCCCGCGGCGGTTCCCGCGATCCATCGTAGGCGTCGAGCGCCGCGCAGAGCAGCGCGGGGCCGCAATAGCCCAGGCCCTCGACGAGGTGGCGCTCGAAGCGGCCGGCATAGCCGTCGAACAGGGCGCGCAGGTAGGCCGGCGACAGCACCGGCAGCGCGGCGTCGCCGGCGATCCGCGCCAGGTGGACGAGGGTGCCGAGCGTGTCCTCCGGGTCGAGGTCGCGTCCGGTCTCGTAGGCACGGAGCGCCGCCTGGAACAGGGCCGGGTCGGCGGCGCCGGCCGCGGCC
>NZ_VRUX01000637.1:0-2318 GCF_008039885.1 Methylobacterium sp. WL103 | reverse complement strand
GGCCACGTCCCGACCCTCAACCGCGCCGACCGTGGCCTCCTCGGCCGCGAAGGGCTCCTCGCCGAGCCGATCCGCGACGGCGCCGGCCGTATCCGCTTCGACGACACCCTGTGGCGCATCACCGGCCCCGACCTCCCCGCCGGCGCGCGGGTGCGGGTCACGGGGATCGACGGGACGGTGCTGCGGGTGACGGGGGTGTGAGGGGGCGGTTTCTCACGGGCTGCGGCCGTCCCCGCTCCACCCCGTCATCCTGGGCTCGCCTGCGGCGCCCCGGAATGGCGGGGGCGGCGCACCCCTACCGGTCGGAACCACGTAAAAGCCGCCGCCTCACCCGAATGCCCCGACCTCGTGCTGGATCATCCCCGAGATCTCGCGCACCTGGGCGAACATCCGTTTGATCGGCTGGAACAGGCCCGAATGCTCGGCCTCGTAGGTGCCGACGTCGCGCGGGCCCGCCGGCTCGCCGAAGTTGAGGCCGAGCGTCGGGTCGGGGGTGATCGGGAAGATCTCGTCGAGGAGCTTGAGGCAACCGTCGATGTCGAGGCGCAGGAACCGCTCCAGCAGCTGGTCGCGGCTGACGCCGGCCTGGGGCCGGAAGCCGGGGATGTGGACGGCGGTGAACCAGATCCGGTGGATCAGCGCCAGGCGGATCGCGTGGAGCAGGGTGAGGCGCACCGACATCTTCTTGAGGTCGGGGGCGGTGCTCTGCAGGCTCAGCGCGTCGGTGGTGAGCCGCCCGAACAGGCGGCGCAGGTTCGGCGCGAGGTCGAGGCGGTCCAGCGCGCCCGCGATGACGACGAGTTCGTCGCGGCGGCCGTCCTTCCGGGTGCGGCGGGCGCGCTCCAGCCACACGGCGGGGTCGAGGGTGTCGATGTAGGCGCGCAGCACGTCGAGGTCGCCGACGGAGGCCGCGTGCTGGACCAGGCGGAAGGCGCGGGAGAACCGAACCGAGTCGCGGCGCATGTCGCGGAACAGGTCGGGCGCGCGGCCCGCCGCCCGGCCGATCCCGTGCAGCGAGTTCGCGAGGTAGCCGAGCTGATGCAGGATCGCGTTGTTGGGGATCGCCCGCATCTGGCGCGGATGGGTGATCAGCGCCGGGCCGCCGGAATCCGATTGCCGCGCCACGGGCCGCGAGCCGGTCCGGTCGATCAGCCCCGGGCCGAAGGTGCCGAGCAGGGCAGCGTAGCCGGGGTCGTCGACCAGCGCCTCCATGTCCTGGCGCACGACCGTGAAGAACTCCAGGGCGAAGTCGGTCTCGGCGTAGACCGGGTCGTCGTCGGCGTCCGCGCCCTCGGCCGCGTCGGAGAGGGCGTAGTCGGGGAAGGCGTCGTCCTCGGCGACCTCGAGGGCGTAGACGTGCTCGGCCACCCGCGCGATCGAGGCTTCCGCGATCGCCTTCGATCCGAACAGCAGGTAGCCGTCGGTGCCCTGGAAGCTCGATTCGAGGCGGACCTTGATCCCGGCCTTCTGGTTGCGCGTGCGCGCGTCCTCCGGCGCGAGGTAGGCGAGGCGGTCGCGCAAGCTGGTCGGGTGGGCGCCGCGACCGATCGATTCGCCGTGCGTGTCGAAGATCGCGAGCTCGACGTCGGCGAGCCCGTTGGCCACCAGCATCTCGGTGATGCGCAGGCGCAGGCGCTCGATCCAGAAGGTGGCGGCGAGCTGGCCGACGTAGCGGCCGGAATCGGAATAGCCGAACTGCACGGTGAGCCGGCCGATGCGCTTGAGGTAGCGCCGCCAGTGCGGGTTGCGCAGGGCGTCGTCGAGCACGCGGATGCCCTGCTCCAGGGCGCTCGCGGTCTCGAACAGCGGCGTGATCTCGAGCTTGTCGGCGATGCCGTAGTGCCGCGCGAGCCAGAGCGCGGCCAGCAGCGTGTAGCCGGTCTCGGTCTCGGCGATGAGGAAGCGCACCGGGTGGGTGCCGTCGACGTGCTTGAGGATCTGCGCGATCGTCATCATCAGGCGGGCGGCCGAGGCCCGCTCGGCGGCGAGCGCCCCGAAATCCACCGCCACCGGCTGCACGTCGTTGAGCAGGGTGTGGATCGCCGAGAGGTGCGAGCGGCGCTGCGCCGCGTCGGTCGGCTCGCCTTCGAGGTCGATGACCCGGCGCACCGCGTTGTGGATCTGGCTGGCGTTGAGCCGGAAATGCGGCAGCGCGTTCGAAAGCCCATGCGTGGCGATGCCCGAGCGCAGGACCGCGAGGCTGCGCCGGTCGGCGTCGTCCTCGGCCCCCGCCCCCGCCTCGGAGCTGTGTCTTATAAACATAAGACGCAGCCAACCACACCATAACTGTAGATAAAGGTGGTAGCCCTATAATTAAA
>NZ_VRUX01000636.1:0-2321 GCF_008039885.1 Methylobacterium sp. WL103 | reverse complement strand
GGCGACGAGGGCGCGGTCCGCCGAGGTCGGCGTCACGCGCCGCGCTCGGCCATCAGCCGGGCGACGGCGGCCCGAAGCTCCGGCACGCCGCGGTCGTCGCGACTCGAGGTCAGCAGGATCTGCGGGTAGGCCGCCGGGCGCCGGGCGAGCGCAGCCTGGATGCCGGCGATCCGCGCGTCGATTTCGGACTTCTTCAGGGCGTCGCCCTTCGTCAGCACGATCTGGTAGCTCACTGCCGCCTTGTCGAGCCCGTCGAGCACGTCGGTGTCGATGCCCTTCAGCCCGTGGCGGGAATCGATCAGCATGAAGACCCGCGCAAGGTTGGCGCGGCCCTTGAGGTAGGCGTGGATCAGGTCGGTCCAGGCCTCGACCTTCTCCTTGCCGACCGCGGCGTAGCCATAGCCCGGCATGTCGACCAGCGTAAGCCGCTCGCCGATCCGGAAGAAGTTGAGCTGCTGGGTCCGCCCCGGCGTGTGCGAGGTGCGCGCGAGCGTGTTGCGCCCAGTGAGCGCGTTGACGAGGCTCGACTTGCCGACGTTCGAACGGCCGGCGAAAGCAATCTCGACGCCGTCCATCGCCGGCAACGTGCCGAGTGAGGGCGCCGCGGCGACGAAGTCGGCGGCGCCTGCGAACAGCAGGCGCCCGCTCTCGGCGAGCGCTGCGTCCTCTTGCTCCTGCTGTGTCACGTCAGCTCTTCGCCGGCGCGGTCTTGCTGCCGCGCTTGAACGTGTTCCGCAGGTTGTCCCACAGCTCCACCTTCACACCGTTGCGGCGCATGATGACGTATTGCTGCGTCACCGAAAGTGTGTTGTTCCAAGCCCAATAGATCACAAGTCCGGCCGGGAAAGAGCCGAGCATGAAGGTGAAGACGATCGGCATGAATGTAAAGATCTGCGCCTGCACTGGATCCGGCGGGGCGGGGTTCATCTTCATCTGCACGAACATCGTCACACCCATGATGATCGGCCAGATGCCGAGGTGGACGAAGTCGGGCGCCGCGAACGGCAGCAGGCCGAACAGGTTGACGATGCTGGTCGGATCGGGCGCGGCGAGGTCCTGAATCCAGCCGAAGAACGGCGCGTGGCGCATCTCGATGGTGATGAACAGCACCTTGTACAGCGCGAAGAAGACCGGGATCTGCACCAGCACCGGCCAGCAGCCGGCGACGGGATTGATCTTCTCTTTCTTATACAACTCCATCATCGCTTGTTGCTGCTTCATCTTATCGTCTTTGTACCGCTCCCGGATGGAGGCCATCTCGGGCTGCACGGCCTTCATCTTGGCCATGGAGACGTAGGAGCGGTTGGCGATCGGCAGGAACAGGAGCTTGAGGCAGAAGGTCACGATCAGGATCGCGACGCCGAAGTTGCCGAGGAGGTGGAAGAAGAAATCCAGCGCCCGGAACATCGGCTTGGTGATGAAGTGGAACCAGCCCCAGTCGATCATGAGGTCGAACTGCTTGATGCCGAGGTTCTTCTCGTAGCCGTTGATCGTGTTGACCTCCTTGGCGCCGGCGAACAGGCGCTGGGTGGTCGAGGCGGTGGCGCCGGGTTCGACGCTGCGGCCGTCGCCGCGCACGCTGGCCTGGTAGATCTTGGTCGCGCCGTCGGTGCGCTCGGTGAACGCGCCGGTGTAGGCCGCGCCCTGGTCGGGGATCGCGGCGGCGGCCCAGTACTTGTCGGTGATGCCGACGAAGCCGCCGGTGACGTTCGCCCACGCCTTGCCCTTGGTGTTGGCGCCGCCGTAGGCGGGCTCCTTGGCGAGGTGGTCGTAGGTGTATTCCTGCAGGCCGTCGCCGCCGAGCACGCCGATCATGCCCTCGTGGAGCACGTAGTAGCCCTGGGTGTGCGGCTTACCCCAGCGCGAGACGAGGCTGTAGGGAAAGAGCGTGACCGCGTTCGCACCCTTGTTCTCGACCTCGTCGCGGACCGTGAACATGTACTTGTCGTCGACGGCGAGGATGCGCTTGAACACGAGGCCCGCGCCGTTGTCCCACGACAGCGTCACCGGCATGTTCACGCCCAGCGTCTGCCCGTCGGCGGTCCAAACCGTGTCGTTGGTCGGCAGCGGGCCCGCGTTGGCGCCGACCCAGCCGAACTCGGCGTAGTACGGCGCCTCGGTGCCGGCCGGCGACAGCAGGACGATCTCGGGGCTCTTGTCGTCGACGGTCTCGTGGTAGTTCTTCAGCGAGATGTCGTCGATGCGGCCGCCCTTGAGGGCGACCGAGCCGGCGAGCGCCGGGGTCTCGATCTTGATGCGCGGCGAGCGGGCGAGCGCCTCGGTGCGGCCGATCGGGCCGGTGGCCGCGTTGGGCAGGGTGC
>NZ_VRUX01000635.1:0-2326 GCF_008039885.1 Methylobacterium sp. WL103 | reverse complement strand
CGCGCCATCGCCGACGAGGTCGCCCGGGCCGGCGGCACGCCGCTCGCCGTCTCCCGCGACGGGCGGCTGCTGGGCGTGGTGACGCTGAAGGACATCGTGAAGGGCGGCATCCGCGAGCGCTTCGCGGAACTGCGCCGCATGGGCATCCGCACGGTGATGATCACCGGCGACAACCCCGTCACCGCCGCCGCGATCGCGGCCGAGGCCGGCGTCGACGACTTCCTCGCCCAGGCGACGCCGGAGGACAAGCTGGCGCTGATCCGCAAGGAGCAGGCGGAGGGCAAGCTCGTCGCCATGTGCGGCGACGGCACCAACGACGCCCCGGCTTTGGCGCAGGCCGACGTCGGCGTCGCGATGAACACCGGCACGGTGGCGGCCCGCGAGGCCGGCAACATGGTCGACCTCGATTCCGACCCGACCAAGCTCATCGAGATCGTCGGCATCGGCAAGCAGCTGCTGATGACGCGGGGCGCGCTGACCACCTTCTCGATCGCCAACGACGTGGCGAAATACTTTGCCATCATCCCGGCGATGTTCCTCGGGCTCTACCCGCAGCTCCAGGCGCTGAACGTGATGGGGCTCGCCTCGCCCCAGAGCGCGATCCTGTCGGCGATCATCTTCAACGCGCTGATCATCGTCGCGCTGATCCCGCTGGCCTTGCGCGGCGTCGCCTACCGGGCGGTCGGGGCCGGGGCACTGCTGCGCCAGAATCTCCTGATCTACGGCTTGGGCGGAATCCTGGTGCCCTTCGCCGGCATCAAGGCGATCGACCTCGCCGTCACCGCGCTCCACCTCGCCTGATCTTTCCCTTCGCGTCCCGAGACCCCGCCATGCTGACCCAGCTCCGCCCCGCACTCGTCCTGCTGATCGCGTTGACCGCGCTCACCGGGCTCGCCTACCCCCTCGCCATGACCGGGCTCGCCGGCCTCGCCTTCCCGAGCCAGGCCGCCGGCTCGATCGTCCTGCGCGACGGCCGACCCGTCGGGTCGAGCCTGGTCGGCCAAAACTTCACCAGCGCGCGCTACTTCCAGGGCCGGCCCTCGGCCACCGTCGCCGCCGACCCGGCGGATGCGGCCAAGACCGTGCCGGCGCCCTACAACGCCGCGAACTCGTCGGGCTCCAACCTCGGCCCGACCAGCGCCGCGCTCGCCGAGCGGGTCGGCGCCGACCTCGCCCGGCTGAAGGCCGAGAACCCGGGCGTGCCGGTGCCGGTGGACCTCGTGACCACGAGCGCGTCGGGGCTGGACCCCGACATCTCGCCCGAAGCCGCCCTGTTCCAGGTGAAGCGCGTGGCGGCCGCGCGGTCGCTCCCCGAGCCCTCCCTCCGCGACCTCGTCGCGGGGCAGGTCCGCGGCCGCTGGCTCGGCCTCCTCGGCGAGCCGCGGGTGAACGTGCTGGCCCTCAACCTCGCCCTGGACGAGATGGCGAAATAGCCCCGGTCGCCCCGTATTCCGCGTAGGATGCGCGCTCGATGACCGAGCCGAGCCGAGCCCCCGACCGCCCCTCCCCCGACGCGCTGCTCAACGCCGCGCGCCGGGCGGACCAGTCGCGTGGGCGGCTCAAGATCTTTCTCGGCGCCGCGCCCGGCGTCGGCAAGACCTTCGAGATGCTGACGACCGCCCAGGCCAAGGCCCGCGCCGGCCTCGACGTGGTGGTCGGCGTGGTCGAGACCCACGGCCGTGCGGAGACGGAGAGCCTGCTTTCCGGGCTCGAGATCGTTCCGCGCCGCGCGGTCGCCTACAAGGGCACCCGCCTCGACGAGATGGACCTCGACGCGCTGCTCGCGCGCAAGCCCACCCTGGCCCTCGTCGACGAGCTCGCCCACACCAACGCGCCGGGCTCGCGCCACCCGAAGCGCTACCAGGACGTCGAGGAACTGCTCGACGCCGGCATCGACGTCGACACCACCCTCAACATCCAGCACGTCGAGAGCCTGAACGACGTCGTCGCGCAGATCACCCGTATCCGCGTGCGCGAGACCGTGCCCGACGGCATCCTCGACCGGGCCGACGACATCGAGGTGATCGACCTCAACCCCGACGACCTGATCCGGCGGCTGGAGGACGGCAAGGTCTACCGGCCCCGCAACGCCACCCGTGCCCTCAAGCACTACTTCTCCCGCGGAAACCTGACCGCTCTGCGCGAGCTGGCCTTGCGCCGCACCGCCGACCGGGTCGACGACGAGCTGCTGAGCCACATGCGCGCCCACGCCATCCCCGGCCCCTGGGGGGCGGGCGAGCGGGTGCTGGTCTGCGTCAGCGAGGATCCGCGGGCGGCCGGCCTGGTGCGCTACGCCAAGCGCCTGGCCGACCGGCTGCACGCGCCC
>NZ_VRUX01000634.1:0-2330 GCF_008039885.1 Methylobacterium sp. WL103 | reverse complement strand
GCGGTGACCGGGCGGCTCGCCGCCCACGCCGCCCTCCCCCTGGCGCAGCAGGTCGCGGCCCTGGAGGCCGAGCTGGCGGCCTATCGCGGGCCGGAGGTCCGGCGCGACGACATGACCCTGATCGCCTTCCGGCCGCGCTGACAGGCAAGCTAACGGGACCGCGCCCGATCGCATCGCGGCGGGACCGACCTTAAAGCGGAGCCGACCCTAAAAAAGACCCGATGCTCGTGCTGTCCCGGCGGCTTCCCGCCTTCGCACGGATCGACCCGCCCTTATGCTGAAAACCGCCTTCGTTGCTGCGCGCGACCGTCAGCGGCTGTCGGAGATCGCCTCGATCCTGATCGGCTTCGGCGTCAACAAGGTCGTGGACCGGCTCGGGCTGCGCTACATCCCGATCCTTCCGCGCCGCAAGCCGAAGATCGACGTCACCCGCCTGTCGGAGCCCGAGCGCCTGCGCAGGGCGATCGAGGCTTTGGGGCCGACCTTCATCAAGTTCGGGCAGGTGCTCGCGAGCCGCCCCGACCTGCTCTCGCCGATGTGGACCGAGGAGCTGGCCAAGCTCCACAGCCAGGTCTCGCCGGTCTCGTGGGAGACGATCCGCCCGCAGCTCGAGGCCGACCTCGGGGCGCCGCCGCAGGAGATCTTCGCCGAGTTCGACACCGACGCGATCGCCTCGGCCTCGATCGCCCAGGTCTACCGGGCCAAGCTGCATTCGGGCGAGGACGTCATCGTCAAGGTGCTGCGCCCGGGCCTGCGCAAGATCATCGACGCGGACCTGCGCCTGATGGCGCACGGCGCCCGCATCGTCGAGACCGAGTGGCCGGACATGGCCCGCTACCAACCGGGCGAGCAGATGCGCCACCTCGCCGCCGGCCTGAACGGCGAGCTCGACCTCTTGAACGAGGCGCGCAACTGCGAGTTGCTCGCCTCGCTGTTCTCCGACCGCGACGACATCGTCTTCCCGAAGATCCACTGGGAATGGTGCTCCGAGCGGGTGCTGGTGCAGGAGTTCATCCACGGCATCCCCCCGAACGACGAGGCGCGGCTCGCCGCCGCCGGCGTCGACAAGAAGCTGCTCGCCCAGAAGGGCACCGACGCGTTCCTGAAGATGGCGCTGATCGAGGGCGTGTTCCACGCAGACCCGCACCCGGGCAACATGCTGGCGATGTCGGGCAACCGCATCGGCTTCATCGATTTCGGCATCATCGGCCGCCTGTCGCAGAAGCGGCGCAACCAGCTTCTCGTGCTGATCGGCGCGATGCTCAAACAGGACGCCGACGGGCTGATGGCGGTGCTGCTCGACTGGACGGGCTCGAGCAGTCCGGACCTGACCCGGCTCGAAGGCTCGGCGCAGTCCTTCGTCGAAAGCCATTCCTCGATTCCGCTCAACCTCGGCCTCGTGCTCACCGACTTCATGACCATGGCGCGCGAGAACGACCTCGCGATGCCGACCGACCTCGCGATCCTGTTCAAGGGTCTCGTCACCGCCGACGGCGTGATGCGCCACCTCGACCCGGACTTCGACCTGTTCGCCGCCGCCGGCCCGACCGTGCGCGCGAGCATGAAGTCGCAGTTCTCCCTCGGCGGCCTCAAGACCAAGGCCGAGGCGCTCGGCGTCGGCCTCTACGGCGCGGCCTCCGAGCTGCCGACGCTGATCCACCTGATGCTGGTGCGGCTCAAGCAGGGGCGCGTCACCGTGGAGATCGAGGTGAAAGGCCTCGACAAGGTCACCCGCGGCATCGAGCGGGCGGCCGCCCGCGTCGCGGTGGCGCTGGTCGTGGCCGCCTTCGCCACCCAGCTCGCCCCGCGCCTGATCGACCTCGGGACGCCGGTCTTCGTGACGATCGGCCTGATCGTCTTCACCCTCGGGGTCGGCTGGCTGGTCCTGCTCGGCCGGAAGAAGTGACAGCCGGACGATGCGAGGCGCGTAAGTCCCGAGGCCTGTAACGTCCGGGCCTCGACCAGTCTCCGTCTTGGTCGAGCCGACGGCAGTACAATCCCATCTTGCGAGGCGGGAGCGGTATGCTAGCTTAACGCAGCCCATTGGTTCCGCGGATGCGGGTGGGGCGCGGCCAGAAGCGGGAGCATCCGCCGGTGCGCTCCGATCTCGACACCTCGTCGCCCGAGCCTTCACGTTCCCTGGGCCGATCCACCCTCGCACGCCGCGCGGACGCGCCCGCCGGCGCCGCGCGACGGGCATCGGGGGAGCGAATGCGATGGACGCGGGCTACGATGTCTCGGCGTTCCAGGCCGTGGTCGGCGACCGGCGCCTCTCCGCCCTCGATGCGGAGAACCGGCGCTCGGGCGCGGCGACCCGGCAGGGCGGCGTG
>NZ_VRUX01000633.1:0-2340 GCF_008039885.1 Methylobacterium sp. WL103 | reverse complement strand
GGGCCGCGGCGCGGATTCGCGCGCCGGCCTACCTTGCTCTCGGCGCCCCTGCTCCTGGCGCGCCGGTTCCTGTCGCGCCGGTTCCTGTCGCGCCGGTTCCTGTCGCGTCTGCCGCTGGCCGTCGTCCGAGCGCATGCTGAGGGCGATGCGCTTGCGGGCCGGGTCGACCTCCACGACGCGGACCTGCACCACGTCGCCGGGCTTCACCACCTCGCGCGGGTCCTTCACGAAGCGGTCGGCCAGCACGGAGATGTGAACCAGCCCGTCCTGATGCACGCCGACGTCGACGAAGGCGCCGAACGCGGCGACGTTGGTGACGACGCCTTCGAGCCGCATCCCGGGCTTCAGGTCCGAGATCTTTTCGACGCCGTCCTGGAAGGTCGCGGTGCGGAAGGCCGGACGCGGGTCGCGGCCGGGCTTCTCCAGCTCGGCGATGATGTCGGCGACGGTCGGCAGGCCGAAGGTCGCGTCCACGAACTTCTGCGGGTTCAGCGCCTTGAGCGCCGCGCCGTTGCCGATCAGCGCTTTAATCGGCTGGCCGGTGGCGGCCAAAATCTTCTTCACCACCGGGTAGGCCTCCGGGTGCACGCCCGAGGCGTCGAGCGGGTCGCTGCCGTCGCGGATGCGCAGGAACCCGGCGGCGAGCTCGTAGGCCTTGGGGCCGAGGCCCACGACCTTCCGCAACGCGGCGCGCGAGCGGAACGGGCCGTTCGCGTCGCGATGCACTACGATGTTGGCGGCCACCCGCTCCGACAGCCCGGAAACGCGGGCGAGCAGCGGCGCGGAGGCCACGTTCACGTCGACGCCGACGCCGTTGACGCAATCCTCCACCACCGCATCGAGCGAGCGCGACAGCTTCCCCTCCGCGAGGTCGTGCTGGTACTGCCCGACGCCGATCGCCTTCGGCTCGATCTTCACCAGCTCGGCCAGCGGGTCCTGCAGCCGCCGCGCGATCGAGACCGCGCCGCGCAGGGTCACGTCGAGGCCCGGCAGCTCGGCGGAGGCGTAGGCCGAGGCCGAGTAGACCGAGGCGCCGGCCTCAGAGACCATCACCTTAGTCAGCTTCAGCTCCGGGTGCCGGGCCAGGAGCTCGGCCGCCAGCTTGTCGGTCTCGCGCGAGGCGGTGCCGTTGCCGATGGCGATCAGCTCGACCGCGTGGGCGCGGCAGAGCTTGGCCAGCGTCGCCAGCGCACCGGTCCAGTCGCGCCGCGGCTCGTGCGGGAAGACCGCGTCGGTGGCGACGACCTTGCCGGTGGCGTCGACCACCGCGACCTTCACGCCGCTGCGGAAGCCCGGATCGAGCCCAAGCGTCGGCCGCGCCCCGGCGGGCGCCGCGAGCAGCAGGTCGCGCAGGTTGCCGGCGAAGACCTGCACGGCGCCGGCCTCGGCCACCGCCCAGAGCCGGGCGCGGAGATCCGTGTCGATCGCCGGCTTCAGCTTCGTCCGCCAGGTCTTCCGCACCGTCTCGGCGAGGTAGCGGTCGCCGGGCCGCCCGCGATCCGCGATGCCGAAGGTCTTGGCGATCCGGGCCTCCTGCCAGGCCGGCTGGCCCGGGGGCGGCGTCTCGGCATCCGTGAGGTCGAGGTCGAGCACCTCCTCCTTCTCGCCGCGGAACAGCGCCAGGATGCGGTGCGAGGGCAGGCGGGTCAGCGGCTCCTCGAAGGAAAAGTAGTCGGCAAACTTCTGGCCGGCCTCGGCTTTGCCCTTGCGGACCGAGGCGTGCATCCGCCCGCGCCGCCAGCCATCCTCGCGCAAGCTACCGACGAGTTCGGCGTCCTCGCCGAAGCGCTCGATCAGGATCGCGCGTGCGCCCTCCAGCGTGGCGTCGGCATCGGGGAACCCGTCCTTGCCGGCAAACGCCTTCGCGGTCTGAACGGGGTCCCGCTCCGGCTGCGCGAGCAGGGCCTCGGCGAGCGGACCGAGCCCGGCCTCGCGAGCGATCTGAGCCTTGGTCCGGCGCTTGACCTTGAACGGCGCGTAGAGGTCTTCCAGCCGCGCCTTGGTCTCGGCCGTGGCGATCTTCTGCGCGAGCGCGGCATCGAGCTTGCCGAGGCCCTGGATCGCATCGCGGATGGCGCCGCGGCGCTCTTCCAGGTCGCGCAGGTAGGCCAAGCGCTCCTCCAGGGTGCGCAGCTGCGCGTCGTCGAGCCCGCCGGTCGCCTCCTTGCGGTAGCGGGCGACGAACGGCACCGTGGCGCCCCCGTCGAGCAGGTCCACCGCCGCCCGTACCTGCGCCTCGGCGACGCCGAGCTCGGTGGCGATGCGATGCGTGATGCCGATCATCCGGTCCGTGTCCTCGATGGCTGCGGGGCGCGGTGTCTAACCCGGATGGGGGAGGGG
>NZ_VRUX01000632.1:0-2341 GCF_008039885.1 Methylobacterium sp. WL103 | reverse complement strand
GCGCTGACCTTCCTGGCCTCGGGCACGCAAGCCGCCTTCGATGCGGCCCGTCCCGCCCTCGATGCGATGGCCGGTACGCTCTACGAGCTCGGCGACGCGGCCGGCCAGGGCGCGGCGTTCAAGATGATCAACCAGCTGCTGGCCGGCGTGCACATCGCCGCGGCGTGCGAGGCGATGAGCTTCGCCGCCAAGCAGGGCCTCGACCTCGCGCGCGTCTACGAGGTCATCACCAAGTCGGCCGGCAATTCGTGGATGTTCGAGAATCGGATGCCGCACGTGCTCGACGGCGACTACGGCCCGAAGAGCGCGGTCGACATCTTCGTCAAGGACCTCGGCATCGTGCAGGACATGGCCCGCGTCGAGAAGTACCCCGTGCCGGTGGCGGCCGCCGCCCTGCAGATGTTCCTGATGGCCTCCGGCTCGGGCATGGGCCGCGACGACGATTCCTCCGTCGCGCGGCTCTACGCCCAGGTCTCGGGCGCGACCCTGCCGGCGGCGAAGAGCTGAGCATCCGTCGGCGTTCGATTGTCCGATCCGCCACCTCATCCTGAGGTGCCCGCCTCGGCGGGCCTCGAAGGAGCCCTCCAGAACCCGCCGTCATCCCTGGAGGGCTCCTACGAGGCCTTCGCTTCGCTCCGGCACCTCAGGATGAGGGAATGGGGTGGGGCAAGGGTGGGACGACCGGGGATCTAACGCCCGGTCTCGACGCGGACCGACGTCGAGACCGGCGCAGAAAGAGTTCGAAACCATGCCGCGCTTTGCCGCCAACCTCACCTTGATGTTCACCGAGCTGCCCTTCCTCGACCGCTTCGCCGCGGCCGCGGACCAGGGTTTCGGGGCCGTCGAGTTCCTGTTCCCCTACGCGCATCCGGCCGACGCGATCGCCGAGCGGCTCGCGCGCCACGGCCTGACCCAGGCGCTGTTCAACCTGCCGCCGGGCGACTTCGAGGCCGGCGAGCGCGGGCTCGCGGCCCTACCCGAGCGCTTCGACGAGCTGAAGCAAGGCGTCGCCACAGCGCTCCGCTACGCCGAGGCCACCGGCGTCGGGCGCCTCCACCTGATGGCGGGCTTGGCCGACCCGAACGATTCGACCGCGCGCGACGCCTACCGCCGCGCCGTCGCCTGGGCGGCGGAGGCCGTCGGCAGCACCGGACGGGATTTGGTGCTGGAGCCGATCAACGGCCGCAACATGCCGGGCTACTTCCTGAACGATTTCGGGGCGGCGGCGGCGCTGATCCGCGACCTCGGGTTGCCGAACCTGAAGCTGCAATTCGACCTGTATCACTGCCAGATCATGCACGGCGACGTCACGATGCGCCTGCGCGAGCTGATGCCGATCGTCGGGCATGTGCAGACCGCCTCGGTGCCGGCGCGCCACGAGCCCGGCACCGGCGAGATCGACGACGCCTTCCTGTTCGCGGAGCTCGACCGGCTCGGCTATGACGGGTTCGTCGGCTGCGAGTACAACCCGGCCGCCGGCACCGTCGAGGGCTTAAGCTGGTTCGCGCCCTATCGCGCCGGCCAGCGGGGAGACGCCCGATGAGCGCTTCGCAGTCTCCTTCCCGAGCCCTCGCCCTCGGCTGCGTCGCCGACGACTATACCGGCGCCTCCGACCTCGCCAACACCCTGACCAAGGCGGGCCTGCGCACGGTGCAGACCATCGGCGTGCCGGCCGACGACCTCGTCCTGCCGGAGGTCGACGCCGTGGTGGTGGCGCTCAAGAGCCGGTCCGTCGCGCCGGGCGAGGCGGTGGCGCGGTCGCGCGAGGCCGACGCCTGGCTCCGCCGCCGCGGCGCGAACCACGTGCTGTTCAAGGTCTGCTCGACGTTCGACTCGACCGACGCCGGCAACATTGGCCCGGTGCTCGACGCACTTCGGGCGGATGCGGCCGAGCCGATCGCGCTGGTCACGCCCGCCTTCCCCGAGACCGGGCGCAGCGTCTGCCAGGGCCACCTCTTCGTCGGCGCGACCCTGCTGGCCGAGAGCCCGCTGAAGGACCATCCCCTCAACCCGATGCGCGATTCGAACCTCGTGCGGGTGCTCGCCCGCCAGAGCGCCGGCACGGTCGGGCTCGTCGACATCGCCACCGTGGCAAAGGGGCCGAAGGCGGTCGCCGCCCGCCTCGACGCCCTGGCGGCGGACGGCCACGGCGCGGCGATCGCCGACGCGATCTTCGAGTCAGACCTCGAGATCCTGGGCCGCGCCGCCCTCGGGCACCGCGTCTCCTGCGGCGCCTCGGGGCGCGGGCGCGGGCGGTGTGGTATAGACATCTCCGCGCCCCCGCGCCCGGCGGCGGGGGGGGATGGCGGGTGGGGGGGGGAAAAAAAAAGGGGGGGGGGGG
>NZ_VRUX01000631.1:0-2342 GCF_008039885.1 Methylobacterium sp. WL103 | reverse complement strand
GCCTTGTCGAGGCCCTTGGCCGCCACCGGGCCGATCAGCATCGTGAGCGCGGCCAGCGCCACCGCGAAGCGCGTCGCGGTGGCGTCGGTGAGCCCCAGGGAGCCCGCGAGCGGCAGCAGCACGAAGGCGAACTCGCCGGCCGGCGCCAGGATCGCGGCGCCGCGCACCGCGTCGAGCCAGGTCGAGCCGAACAGGCGGAACAGCCCGGCCACGAGGGCGACCTTGACCAGGATCGCGGCCAGCGTCGCCCCGAACAGGAGCGGCCAGACCGCGCGCACCAGCTCCCCGTCGATCGACATGCCGACGCTCATGAAGAACAGGCCGAGCAGCATGCCGCGGAACGGCTCGATGTCGGCCTCAAGCTGGTGGCGGAAGTTCGATTCCGAGAGCAGGATGCCGGCCAGGAACGCGCCCATCGCCATCGACAGGCCGACCTCCTGCATCAGCAGCGCGGTGCCGAGCACCACCAGGAGTGCGGCCGCCGTCATCACCTCGCGGGCGCCGCTCGCGGCGAGCAGGCGGAAGAACCGGTTCAGGCCGTAGCGGCCGACGAGCACCACGGCGACGATCGCCGCCAGCGCCTTGCCCGTGGAGAGTGCGGCGTCCCCGAGCCAGGGCGCGCCGCTGCCGCCGCCGGCGGACGCCAGCAGCGGCATCACCGCCAGGATGCCGACGACCGCGATGTCCTGGAACAGCAGCACCGCGAAGGCGCGGCTGCCGTAGGCGGTGCTGAGGTCGCCGCGCTCCTCCAGCAGCTGCAGCGCCACCGCGGTGGCCGAGAGCGCGAGCGTGATGCCGATGATCCCGCTGGCGCTGGGCGCCGCGCCGAACAGTACGCCGAGGCCTCCGAGCACGATCGCGCAGACGACGAGCTGCGCCGTGCCGAGCCCGAAGATGTCGCGGCGCATCGAGACGAGCTGCGACAGGTGCAGCTCCAGCCCGACGATGAACAGCAGCAGCACCACGCCAATCTCGGCGACGCTCGCCGCCGTCTCCGGCTCGGCGATCAGCGACAGGCCGGACGGGCCGATCAGAACGCCGGCCACGAGGTAGCCGAGCACCGCGCTCTGCCCCAGCAGCCGGAAGATCGGCACGCCGATCACCGCCGCCGACAGGAACGTCAGCACCGGCGGCAGGAAGCTCGCATGTTCGGCCGGGCTCGCCATGAAGTGCCTGATCGCGAGGACGGGAGGTCTTGGACGGGAGGTCTTGGACGGGAGGTCTTGGACTAGACGTCCTGCCCTTAGCGCGGCCGGCGCGGAGGCGCGAGGGCTTTGCGCGTGCCGTTCGTCACCCGGCCGGCCCACGGCGCGGCCTTGAGGGGGGGGCGACGGCGCGGCCTTAGGGGCGGGCGCTGCGCGAAACCCCGTCCCTGCGGCGCAGCTGCAGTTTGCGGTTGAACTTTTGTGTTCATTAACGCTGCGCCCCTAGACCGGAGGAGGGCAATGTTCGGGGGAGCATGATCCGCTGAAGACAATATTCCCGGAGTCCGTCGTGTCGCTGAAAATCCTCTCGATCCGTGCCAAGCTCGTCGCCGCCTTCGCGACGTTGACCGCGTTCCTGCTCGGGCTCGGCATGCTCGGCCTCGTCGGCGTCTCGAGCGTCAACGGGCTGCTGGTGGACGTGCAGACGAATTGGCTGCCGAGCGTGCGGGATGCCGGCGTCGTCGACGCCCTGACCGGCCGCTACACCACCAGCCTGCTGCGCCACATGCTGACGACCGAGCCGAAGGCGTTGGCCGCGATCGATGCCGACATCGCCAAGCGCAACCAGACGATCGACGCGGCGATCGCGACCTACGCGCGCAACATCACCTCCCCCGAGGAGCGGGCGCTGTACGAGGCCTTCGTGAGTGACTGGCGCGCCTTCACGGCGACCGAGGCCCCGATCCTCGCCCACTCGCGCGCCGGCGAGAAGGCCGAGGCGCTGGCGGTGTACCAGTCGAAGGGGATCGAGACCCGCCGTAAGGCCTCGATCACCTTGGAGAAGATCATCGCGCTCAACGCCGAGGGCGCGGCGCGGGCGGAGGCCGCCGCCGTGGTCTCCGTCGAGCGCACCCGGTTCTGGATCGTGGCCGCCCTCGGGGCGGCTCTGGTCCTCGCGGTCGCGATGGCGGTGCTGCTGACCGTCGGCGTCGGGCGCGGGATCGACCGCGTCGTGCGGCCGATGCAGGCCCTGGCCGAGGGCGACCTCGGCGTGGTGATCCCGCTCCAGGGCACCCGCACCGAGATGGGTCGCGTCGCCGACGCGGTGCAGGTGTTCAAGGACGCGCTGCTGCGGATGCGCGCGCTGGAGGCCGACACCGCCCTGGCGCGGGCCGGCGCCGAGGCGCAGCGCAAGGA
>NZ_VRUX01000630.1:0-2343 GCF_008039885.1 Methylobacterium sp. WL103 | reverse complement strand
TCGCCGCCCTGCGCGCGGGCATCGACGCCGGCATGACCCATATCGACACCGCGGAGATGTACGGCGACGGCGAGGCCATCGTCGGCGAGGCGATCCGGGGCGCGCGGGAAGAAATCTTCCTCGTCTCCAAGGTGGTGCCGGGCAACGCCACGCGCCGCGGGGTGGCGCGCGCCTGCGAGCAGTCGCTGCGGCGCCTCGGGACCGACCGCCTCGACGCCTACCTGCTGCACTGGCCGGGCCACCACCCGCTGGAGGAGACCATCGCCGGCTTCGAGGACCTGCGGCAGGCGGGCAAGATCCTGTCCTGGGGCCTGAGCAACTTCGACGTCGAGGACCTCGACCGGGCGCTGCGCATCGCCGGCCCCTACCGCATCGCCTGCAACCAGGTGCTGTACCATCTCGGCGAGCGTGCGATCGAGCACGCGGTGCTGCCGTGGTGCGCCAAGAACGGCGTCGCGCTGGTCGGCTACTCACCCTTCGGCAGCGGCGACTTCCCGAACCCCGCCAGCCCCGGCGGCCGCGTGCTGGCCGGCATCGCCGAGGCGCACGGCGCGACGCCCTACGCGGTGGCTTTGGCGTTCCTGACGCGGATGGAGAACACCTTCACCATCCCGAAGACCGGCCGCGCCTCCCGGGCGGTCGAGAATGCCGGCGCGGCCTCCCTCCACCTCAACGCGGCCGAGATCGCGATGATCGAGGCGCAGTTTCCCCGCGGCCCGCGTCCGCGGACGCTTCCCATGCTGTGAAACCCGCGCGACCGTTGCCCGCGTGTCGCGATATCGTCAGCGATTTCGCGCTATCCCTTGCCCCGGGTCCTGGTTCGGCGCCCGCGGAGGTTGCGATGGCGGACCGTTCGATCCTGCGGTTAGGCCCGCGCGCCGCCTTGCTCGGATCGACCTTGCTCGGATCGACCTTGCTCGGATCGACCTTGCTCGGATCGACCTTGCTCGGATGCGCGGCGCCTGCCGGCGCCGCCGAAGGGTCGCCGCTTGCCGGCCCCTACGGCGAGACGCTGACCGTCGACGACAAGGGCATCACGCTGCGCTTTCCCGACGACGCGGCCAAGCTTCGGATCGGCGGCAAGCTGCAGCTCGATTTCGGGGCGGCCGGCATCCGCCAGACCGGGTTCCCCGAGCCATTCTCCGACAACGTGGGCGTCCGGCGCTCCTGGATCGAGAGCTACCTGACCCTCGGCAAGACCATCGAGCTCGCGTTCCAGTACAATTTCGCCGACCCGATGCGGCCGATCAACGATGCGGCGATCGCCTGGAAGGGCATCCCCGGCATGATCCTCACGGTCGGCAACATGAAGGAGCCCTTCAGCCTCGACCAGCTGACCAGCGACAACAACACCGTCTTCACCGAACGCTCGCTCGCCGACGCATTCGCGCCGGCCCGCAACTTCGGCTTCGCGATCGGCCGGTCCGGTCAGGACTGGACCGTGGTCACCAGCGTCTTCGGCGGCAACGCCAACACCGGCATCCGCAGCGAGGGCGTCGCCTCGACCACGCGCGCGACCTTCGCGCCGATCCACACCGACGACGCGGTGCTCCATCTCGGCATCGCCGGAAGCTTCCGCAGCCTGCCGCGGGACGAGTCGCCGCTCGCCCTGTCGAGCCGCTCGGAGGCGTTCCTGTTCGCGCGGCCCTTCGTGAACACCGGCGACATCCGCGACGCGGCGAGCGTCGGCCGGCTCGGCCTCGAGGCCGCCTACCGCACCGGACGCCTGCTGATCCAGGCCGAGTACATCCGCACCGAGGTGTCGCGCTTCGACGGCGCCCGGTCGGTCTCGTTCCAGGGCGGCTACGTCGAGGCCAGCTACGTGCTCAACGGCCAGGGCCGCGCCTACGCCGTGACGCCGAACTACGGCACGACCTACGCGATCTTCGAGGCGGTGAAGGTCGGCGAGGAGGCGCGGGTGAGCCGCGGCGGCATCGGCGTGTTCGAGCTCGCCGCCCGCGTGAGCGCGATCGACCTCGACGACGGCGCGATCCGCGGCGGCATCGAGCGCGACGTGAGCGTCGGGGTGAACTGGTACCCGGACCGCAACGTGCGGATCATGGCCGACTACGTCCGGTCGCGGGCCGCGCCCTCCGCCCTCCAGGGCGGCCGCGCGATCGACACCGACGTGTTCATCGGGCGGTTCCAGGTCGCCTGGTGAGGGGACGCCGCGGGGTCGGTGCAAGTGCCTCGATAAGTGCAATGGAATTGGTGAGTGGCTTTGAATTGGTAGGTGGAAGTGAATTGGTAGGTGGATGTGCGTTGCCGATCCGGCCCTCGCTCCGGTCGGCGGGCGCGCCTCAGGCGGTCAGGGCGACCGGCTCGGCCGGCGCAGCGTGGGCC
>NZ_VRUX01000062.1:0-13906 GCF_008039885.1 Methylobacterium sp. WL103 | reverse complement strand
CGGTCGCCGAGGACGAGACCATCCCGACGATGCCGCCCACCGCCGCCTCGAAGTCGTCGGCCATCTGGCGCATCCCGGCCTTGCGCTGCGCCTCCGCCGCCAGCCGCGCGTCCGCCGTCTCCGCCTCGAGCTTGCGCGTGCGGATCAGGTTCTCCTTGAACACCTGGACCGCCGACGCCATCGCGCCGAGCTCGCTGCGCTCGCCGGTATGCGGCACCAATACCGTGGTGTCGCCGGCCACCACCACGTCCATCACCCGCGCCATCCGCCGGACCGGCGCGGAGATCGTGGAGACCGACATCCAGCCGACCGCGACGGTGGTCGCCGCGACGAGGGCTAGGACGACGGCGATGGCGAGGCGGGCGCGCTCGCCCAACGCCTGCGCGACGGCGGCGCTGGTCTTGCCGGCGGCCTCGTTGAAGGCGAGGTCGGCCTTCAGGGCGGCGCGGGCGGCGTTGAGCGCCGGCAGCATCCCGTCGAGCACGTAGGCGGTGGCGCCCTTCGCGTCGCCGGCGTCGAGGCGGCGGATGAATTCTTCTCCCATGGCCGAGTAGGCCGGCACCGTCGCCTTCACCGCGTCCCACAGCGCACCCTCGCCGTCGCTGACGAGGCCGGCATAGGCGGCGATGTCGGCCTCGATGTCGGCCATGCTGACGCGCAGCCGCGGCAGGGATTGCGGCCGGCGCTCCTCGCTCGACAGCAGGTAGGCGAGCTGCCGGCTGCGCAGGGTCTCGAAGTTCGTGGCGAGCCGCCCGAGGGTGCGCGTCGACGGCAGTGCGTTGCCGCCGAGGTCGTCGGTGACCGCGCTGAGGGCGTGGATGCGCGAAAAGCAGAAGCCGCCCAACCCCGCCGTGAGGGCGAACAGCACCAGCACTGCGCCGATCAGGCGCGTTCGAATCGTGACATGGGCCAACATCGCGGAATCCTTGAAACGTCGGATCCTAGATTGCCGATCACGATTAAGATTGCCCTATAACGGCGCCACTACACTTAATTGGGTAATAATCCCTCATTCGTTCAAGTATTCTTAGTCTCGTCTTGGCGGCCACGTCGACGGGCTGGTCGCGCCCCGCCGACGTGGCGCGTGCTCTCACAGCCAGCGTCTTACGGGATCAGCCGGTCGGCCCGCAGGCGGGCGAACAGGTCGAAGAACGCGTCGTCGGTGGGCTGGTAGTCCAGGAACCCGAACCGGCGGCTCTTGCTCATGTCGGTGACCACCTCGATCGGCCGGCCGAGGTCGGCGTCGGTGTGCCAGGGCGAGGCGAGCTTCGCGAGGTCGGGCTCGGCGAGGCCGTGGCGGGCCGCGATCTCGGCCCAGACGGGGCCGTCCTCGGCCATCTGCGTCTCGAGCGGCCGCACGGTGCCGTCGAACGGCTCGTCCGCGATCCCGAACCATTCCGCGATCCGGCCCCACATCCAGCTCCATCGGAAGACGTCGCCGTCGACGACGTTGAAGTCCTCGTTGGCCGCGCGCGCGCTGGTCGAGGCCCAGAGCAGGTGGCGGGCGAGCAGCCGCGCGTCGGTCATGTCGGTCAGGCCGTTCCACTGCATCCCCGAGCCGGGGAAGCGGAACGGGCGGCCGGTCTCGCGGCAGAGCGTGGCGTAGGCGGCGAGCGTCGTGCCCATGTTCATGGCGTTGCCGACCGCCTTGCCGATGATCGTGTGCGGGCGGTGGACGCTCCAGGCGAAGCCGTCGCGGGCGGCCGCCGAGAACACCGCATCCTCCTGCGCGTAGTAGAAGTTCTCCACGTCGAGCCGGCCCTGCTCCTCGCGGAACGGGGTCTGCGGCACGGCGCCCTTCCCGTAGGCCTCGAACGGCCCGAGATAGTGCTTCAGGCCGGTGACCAGGGCCACGTGCCGGAGCGAGCCCGCCGGGCGGAGCGCGGCGAGCAGGTTTTCCACCATCGCGCCGTTGACGCGGATCATCTCGGCCTCGGTGTCGCGGCGCATCCAGGTGGCGAGCACCACATGGCTCGGCGCCAGGCCGGAGAGCGCCCGCTCGAGGGAGGCGGGGTCCTGCAGGTCGGCCGAGACCGGCGTGACGCCGTCCTGCGCCACGGGCTTGCGTGCCAGCCCCGCCACCTCCCAGCCCTCGGCGGAGAACCGTTCGGCGGCCGCGCTTCCGACGATGCCGCTGGCGCCCACGATCAGAACCGAACCCGTCATGCATGATCCTCGCTGCCGAGGGCCCGCGGCCCTCGTTTCGCGGGTTCAACCAGCGGGCGTGCGTTGCGTTGCAGCGAAGGGCGAAGACGCGCTCCGTCCCCCCTTCAAACCACCCGGTCGATCGCATCCCCCAGGATGCCGGCTATCTCGTCGATCTGGCCGTTCTCCAGGATCAGCGGCGGCGAGAGCGCGACGATGTCGCCGGTGACGCGGATCAGCAGGCCGCGCGCGAAGCAATCCACGAACACGTCGTAGGCGCGCTTGCCGGGCGCGCCGGGGCGCGGTTCCAGCTCGATGCCGGCGATCAGGCCGATGGTGCGGATGTCGATCACGCGGTTGCGCCCGCGCAGGTCGTGCATCGCCGAGGCCCAGTCGTCGGCGAGTTCGGCCGCGCGGGTGAGCAGGCCCTCGTCGCGGTAGATGTCCAGCGTCGCGAGCCCCGCCGCGCAGGCCACCGGGTGGCCGGAATAGGTGTAGCCGTGGAACAGCTCGATCCCGTCCGGGCCGTCCATCAGGGCGTCGTGGACGTGGCGGCCGGCGAAGACCGCGCCCATCGGGATGGTGCCGTTGGTCAGCCCCTTGGCGGTGCAGACGAGGTCCGGCGTCACCCCGAAGAAGTCGGCGGCGAAGGGCGCGCCGAGCCGCCCGAAGCCGGAGATCACCTCGTCGAAGATCAGCAGGATGCCGTGGGCGTCGCAAATCGCGCGCAGGCGCTCGAGGTAGCCCTTCGGCGGCACCAGCACGCCGGTGGAGCCCGCCACCGGCTCGACGATGCAGGCCGCGATGGTCTCGGCGCCGTGAAGCGCGACGAGGCGCTCGAGGTCGTCGGCGAGCTCGGCCCCGTGCTCGGGCTGGCCCTTGGTGAAGGCGTTCTTCGCCGGATCGTGGGTGTGGCGCAGGTGGTCGGCGCCGGGCAGCGTCGGGAAGGCCCGCCGGTTCGAGACGATGCCGCCGACCGAGATGCCGCCGAAGCCGACGCCGTGATAGCCGCGCTCGCGCCCGATCAGCCGGGTGCGGGTGCCCTGTCCGACGGCCCGCTGGTAGGCCAGCGCGATCTTGAGCGCGGTGTCGACCGATTCCGAGCCCGAGCCGGTGAAGAACACCCGGTCGAGCTTCTTTCCTCTCGGCCCGGGGGCGATCTCGGCCAGGCGTTCGGCGAATTCGAACGCGATCGGGTGCCCCATCTGGAAGGTCGGGGCGAAGTCCATCGTCGCGAGCTGGCGCTCGACGGCGCTCGCGATCCCGCGCCGCCCGTGCCCGGCGTTGCAGCACCACAGACCCGCCGTCCCGTCGAGCACCTGCCGGCCGTCGTCGGTGGTGTAGTGCATGCCGTCGGCCGCCACGAACATCCGCGGCGCCGCCTTGAACTGGCGGTTGGCGGTGAACGGCATCCAGAACGCCTCCAACGCGGGCGCGTTCTTCCGCGCAGGCGCATCCGTCGGTGCGTTCAGGTCGGACATGGATGGCTCCTCGGTGGGGGGCGGGATGCGCGGGGGCTCGGATCCCTGGGCTCGCCGGCAGGGGACCCGGTTTTGCGCGCCGCAACAAGTGCTTTTGATGCAGGCGCCCCACGCCCGACATGCGACGCGCGGCGGCTGCGCGGCCGAGGCGATGACCAGCGCGTCAGTGAGAAACGCGACGCTTCCGTCAGGCGACCGTCCAGGGATCGATGACGGTGATCCCGCAGCCGGTGAAGTCCCGAACGTTGCGCGTCGCGAGCCGCGAGCCGCGCGACCGAGCGATCGCCGCGATCTGGCCATCGATCGGACCGATCGGCTGGCCGGCCTTGCGCCGCCCGATGGCGATCTCGGGATAGGCCGCAGCGGCATCGCCGTCGAAGGGCAAGACCCGTCCCGCCATCTCGACCTCGAAGATCGTTCGTGCCGCCGCCATCAACCCATCGCGCCGCCGACCCTCCGGGAGGAGGACGAGGCCGTAGAAGATTTCAGCCTGCGTCAGGGGCGTGGTGAACAAGCCCGCGATCGGTCGCAGCGCGAACCAGGCCAGGACCTTCGGCTCGGGGCTGGGCCGCATCAACTCGGAGAGGACGTTGGTGTCGAGGACGATCACGCCTCGAAGTCCGGCGGCTCCCGGCCGGGTTCGCGTGGCACGTCCGGCAGGTCGACGCCGCCGAGCGCCGCGAAGCGCTCATGAATCGCCCGGCCGAGATCGCGGGGGCGGGGAACTTCGCTGGAAAGGGCGGAGCGCAGGATGTCGCGCGCCTCGTCTTCCATCGATCGGCCGTGCATCGCGGCGCGGACGCGGAGGCGTGCCTTGAGCGCGTCGTCGATGTTGCGGATCGTCATCACGGCCATGGGCACGCCCGTCGGTCAATGACTGCAAATGATCCGTCGATGGATGCTTCGGCAACGCGCTTTGCGCGCGGGGCTTCGGCGGGTGCCTCTTCCTTGCTCGGATCGCGGGTTAGCACACCCCGGGGAGCCGATCCGCGCGCAACCGTGATGCGGCGGCGCTATGATGGCGCGGCCGGGCTGGCGACGAGGGAGCGGGGAGGAAGCGATGCTGTATCACGTCAGGATGGAGGTGCATCCGCCCACGCACCTGCCGCCGGCCGAGTTCGACCGGTTGAAGGCCGAGGAGAAGGCGCAGGCGCAGGCGCTTCAGGAATCGGGCCGGTGGGTGCATCTCTGGCGCATCGCCGGGCAGTACGCCAACATCAGCGTGTTCGACGTGGCCGACCACGACGAGCTCCACGCCATCCTCTCCAGCCTGCCACTCTTCCCGTTCATGAGCGTGGCGGTGACGCCGCTGGCCCGGCATCCGTCGGCGATCTGAGCCGGCCTTGGTCCGACGCGCGACGGCACCCTTCCCCGCCTCCCGGGTCGCGGAAGGCAGGCGCGGGACGACGGGGAGGTGAGGGACGCGCGGGCTACCCGTCCGCCTACGGGTTCGTCACCAGCTTGCAGGTGCTCTGCGCCAGCGGCTGGAAGGCCTCGTCGCCGGGGATGGTCTTGAGGATCGTGTAGAAATCCCACGGGCCCTTCGACTCGGCCGGCGTCTTCACCCGCGCCAGATACATGTCGTGCACCATGCGGCCGTCGGGGCGCAGTTTGGCGTTGCGGGCGAAGGCGTCCTCGATCGGCAGCTCGCGCATCTTGGCCATCACCGCGAGGCCGTCGTCGGTGCCCGCCGCCTCGGCCGCCTTGAGGTAGTGCAGCACCGCCGAGTAGTCGCCGGCCTGGACCATGGTCGGCATCCGGCCGCCCATGCGCGCGCCGAAGCGCTGGGCCAGCGCGCGGGTGCGGTCGTCGAGGTCCCAGTAGAAGCCCGTCGTCAGGATCATGCCCTGCGCCGCCTTCAGGCCGACCGAGTTGACGTCGGTGAGGAAGATGTTGAGCCCGCCGAGCGACTGGCCGCCCTCCGCGATGCCGAACTCGGCGGCCTGCTTGATGGTGTTGATCGTGTCGGCGCCGGCGTTGGCCATGCCGATGATCCGGGCGCCCGAGGCCTGCGCCTGGATCAGGTAGGACGAGAAGTCGGCGTTCGGGAACGGGTGCTTGACCGAGCCGAACACGGTGCCGCCCTTCGCCTTCACGACGCGGGTGACCTGGGCCTCGAGGTCGTGCCCGAACGTGTAGTCGGCGGTGATGAAGAACCAGGTGTTCTTCGGGTCGTCCGCGAGCGCCGCGGCGGTGCCGGCCGCCAGCGCGTGCGTATCCCAGGACCAGTGCGCCCCGGTGGGCGAGCAGGCGGCGTTGGTGAGCGCCATCGAGCCGGCGCCGGAATTGACGTCGACCTTGCCCTTGGCGCGGGCCACCTCGCGCACCGCGAGCCCCGCCACCGACGAGTTCGTGTCGAAGATCGCGTCCACCCCTTCCGTGTCGAACCAGCGGCGGGCGATGGTGGAGGCGATGTCGGCCTTGTTCTGGTGGTCGGCGACGATCAGCTCGACCTTGCGGCCGCCGACGGTCTTGCCGAAATCCTCGATCGCCAGCTGCGCCGCCGTCACCGAGCCCTTGCCGGCGAGGTCCGAGTAGCCGCCGGACATGTCGGTCAGCACGCCGATCTTGATGCCGCCGTCGGCGTATTGCGCGCGGGCCGGGGTGGCCGCGAGGCCACCTGCGAGCAGCGCGGCGGCGAGCGCGGAGGCCGGGATGATGCGTGTCACGGAGGGTCCTCCCGAGGGCTGGCGGCGCGAGGCCGCTCCGCGTGCCCATGCGCGGACGCGGTGGTGCGGCCTCCCCCGGTTGGCGGGTCGTCCCGCGTCCGGAGGCAGGCCGGTGCCGTGCGCGCAATCCGCCAGGAGAACGGCGGCGCGCGGCGGGTCGGCGTTCTTCTTATAGTTGCGTCCCGCTCGCCGATCGCGCCCGGCCGGGTCGAACCAGTGAGAACGCTTGCCCGGTGTCAGGGCCCGCCGGCGCCGCGCGCCCTGCGCCGCGTTACACCTGGCGCATCGGAAACATCAGCCGCGCGCCCGGAGCCGCCATGCCGTTCATCATCGAGACCTTCGACAAGCCCGGCCACCAGCACCTGCGCCGCGAGGCCCGCGCCGAGCACCTCGCCTTCCTGGAAGCCCAGGCCGCGTTGCTGCTCGCCTGCGGCGCCAAGCTCGCCGACGACGGGTCGGATGCGGGCGGCGGCCTCTACGTCGTCGACGTGGAAACCCGGGCGGAAGCGGAAGCCTTCATCGCCGAGGACCCGTTCGCAAAGGCCGGCCTGTTCGAGCGGGTGGCGATCCAGCGCTGGCGCAAGGCCTACCTCGACGGCCGCAGCTACCTGAAGCCTCAAACCTAGCTGAAGCCCCAAGCCTAACCGAAACCGTAGAGCGCGCGCGGGTTCTCGACGAAGAGCTTCTGGCGCCGCCCTTCGTCCGGCACCCAGTCGGCCATCAGGTCGAGGAGCGTCGAGAGCTTCGGCGGCCCGTCCCAGGCGGCGACGTGCGGCCAGTCCGAGCCCCACAGGCAGCGCTCCGGCGCGGCGTCGTTGAGCGCGCGGGCGAAGGGGATGGTGTCGGCGTAGGGCGCGCCCGCGACCGAGGTGCGGAACGCGCCCGACAGCTTCACGAAGGCGCCGTCGCGCACCAGCGCCACGAGGGTGGAGAAGCCTTCGTCCGAGAGGCCCGCCGAGGTCGGCATGTGGCCCATGTGATCGACGACGAACGGCACCGGCAGCCGCGAGAGCCGTGCGGCGAGCGGCGGCAGGCTGCGCGCGTCGATCAGGAACTGCAGGTGCCAGCCCATCTCGCGGGCGAGCGCGCCGTAGGCCTCGACTTGATCGAAATCGATGCCGCCGCCGTAGAGCACGTTGAGGCGCAAGCCCACCACGCCCGCCGCCTTCATCGCCGCGAGTTCGCGCTCGGGCAGTCCGAGGGGGATCACGGCGACGCCGCGCAGGCGCGCGGGGTCGGTCGCCAGGGTTTCCAGCAGCAGCCGGTTGTCGGTGCCGTGGACGCTGACCTGGACCAGCACGCCGTGCGCCATGCCGGTGGCGTCGAGCATCGCGCGGTAGGCCGCCGCGGGCGCGGCCGGCGGGGTGTAGCTGCGGTTCTCCACGAACGGATAGGCCGGCGGCCGGCCGATGACGTGGGCGTGGGTGTCGACCGCGCCCGCCGGCACGGCGTAGCGCGTCGGCCCGGATGGGGTCGGATCGGGGGCGGGGCAATCGCGGATCGGGGTCATGGCGTCCTCTCGTCCGGGCTCGACGCGTCTTCCCGCCCCAGCAGAGGGGGCGGGGATGCAAGGGCTTCTTCGCCCCTTAACCGTCCACGTGCAGCACCTTGCCCCGCGTCTCCGGCAGGGCGAAGGCGGCCAGGAAGAACACGCCGTAGGCGCCGGCGGCGAAGACCGCGATCGCCGAGGCGAGGCCGATCGACTTGGAGAGCTCGCCCACGAGGTACGGGAACAGCGCGCCGAGGCCCCGGCCGAAATTGTAGCAGAAGCCCTGGCCCGATCCGCGAAGCCGCGTCGGGTAGAGCTCGGTGAGGAAGGCGCCCATCCCCGAGAAGTAGCCGGAGGCGAAGAAGCCCAGCGGAAAGCCCAGAACCCACAAAACCGCGTTCGAGAGCGGCAGCTGGGTGTAGGCGACGATGACGAGGATCGCGCCGACGGAGAAGATCAGGAACAGCGGGCGCCGCCCGAGCCGGTCGGCGAGCCAGGCGCCGACGAGATAGCCGGCGAACGAGCCGACGATCAGCGCCGAGAGGTAGCCGGTGGAGGAGACGATCGACAGGCCGCGCTCGGTGGTGAGGTAGCGCGGCAGCCAGGTGGTGATGGCGTAGTAGCCGCCCTGGCAGCCGGCCGCGGCGAGCGAGGCGAGGATCGTCGTGCGCAGGAGCGGGCCGGCGAAGATCTCCCAGAGCTTGGGCTGCTCCCCGGCCGCGCGCGCCTTGGCGCGGGTCTCGGCGGCGACCTTCGGCTCCTCGACGTAGCGGCGGAGGTAGAACACCAGCAGCGCCGGGAACGCGCCGATCACGAACATCCAGCGCCATGCGCTCTCGGGCGGCAGATAGGAGAACAGCACCGCCTGCGACAGCACCGCCAGGCCCCAGCCGATCGCCCAGCCGGACTGGACCGAGCCGACCGCCCGGCCGCGATACTGCGCCCGGATGGTCTCGCCCATCAGCACCGCGCCGGCCGCCCACTCGCCGCCGAAGCCGAGGCCCAGCAGCGCGCGGGCGACGAGCAGTTGCTCGAAGTTCTGCACGAAGGCGCAGACCAGCGAGAAGAACGAGAACCACAGGATGGTGATCTGCAGCGTCAGCACACGGCCGATGCGGTCGGCGACGAACCCGGCGATCCACCCACCCAAAGCCGAGGCCAGCAGCGTGACGGTGGCGGCGAGCCCCGCCGTGCCGGGGTCGACCTTCCACAGGCTGATGATCGTGCCGATCACCAGCGGGTAGATCATGAAGTCCATGCCGTCGAGCGCCCAGCCGGCGGCGCAGGCCCAGAAGGTGCGCCGCTCGGTGAGGTTCATGCTCCGGTAGAACGCCCCGAGGCTCGCATCCTCGATCGGCACCACGTCGAGGGGTTTGGAGGTTCCCGGTCCCGAAGCCGCCGCCATGATTTCGTCCCCGCGCCCCTGATGCGCGATCCTGGCGTGGATCGGGACGCGCGGACAAGGGCGGGGACGGCGCCGGGCGGGGACAAGGGCGGTGTTTGTCGCCCGCGGCTGTTCAGGCGGCGGCGCCGACGCCGAACTCCACATGGATGCGATCGTGGGGGAACGTCACGCCGGCCTCCGACTGGTCGACGATTCCGGCGTCCGAAAGCGTCACGACGTCCCGATGCACGGCCTGGACGTCGCGGCCGACGCGGCGGGCGACTTCGCGGATGGCGAGCGGCCCCTGGCCCGCCATCGCCTTGACGATCGCCAGGCGGGCAGGCGCCAGGACGCGGTGCATCTCGTCGTAGCTGGCAAAGTAGATCGCCGGCTCGGCTACCGAGGTGCGCCCCGCCACGGCTCCGGCGGTCGCCTCTAGAAACCGGGTCCTCGCATCCGCCATGGAGCCGATGCCGACCGTCAGGGTGCTCATGTCGATATCCTCCGCGAGCCGACCGTAGCTGCACGGACGAGCCATGAGGAGGCGGCTCCGTCACCATCGACGGAGGCCGCGCTTGGGTCTTCATCTTACCCATGCACCTCAGGATGAGGGGAGACGGGAGGACGGGGCTCAAGCCGGCGGGCGGCCGCCGACCAGCGTCGGCTCCGGCGTGGTGCGCTCGGGGAACAGCGCCTGCAGGTCGCGCAGCTTCGGGGCGTCGTTGGCGGCGATGTAGGGGTGGTTCGGGTGGCTCGCCATGAAGTCCTGGTGGTAGCCCTCCGCCGGGTAGAAGGTCGCGCCGGGCTCGATCCGGGTGGCGATCGGCCTTGCGTAGGCGTGGGCGGCGTCGAGCTGGGCGATATAGGCCTTGGCCACCGCCGCCTGCTCCGCGTCGGCGGGGAAGATCGCCGAGCGGTATTGCGGGCCGGAATCGGGACCCTGGCGGTTCACCTGCGTCGGGTCGAGGGCCACCGAGAAGAAGATCCGTAGCAGTTCGTCGTAGCGGATCACCGCCGGATCGTAGGTGACGCGCACCGCCTCCGCATGGCCGGTGCCGCCTGTGCTGACCGCGCTGTAGCGGGCGTCCGCCGCGTCGCCGCCGGCATAGCCCGACACCGCTTGGCGCACGCCGCGCACGTGCTGGAACACCCCCTGCACGCCCCAGAAGCAGCCGCCGGCGAGCGTCGCGGTGCGCAGGCCGGCTTCCCTGGCGGTCACGGCCGCTTCGGGCAGGCGGCGGCCGGGCTCCTCCGCGTGGGCGAGGCCGCGCAGCGAGAACGCGCCGGCCATCAGGGCGAGGCCCGCGATCGTAGCGAGTGCGACGCCGCTCCGGCCGGACCGTTCGGGTTTCAGGGACATGGCGGTCTCCGTCGGGATCGGGTGATGCGGGGCGGTGATCGCGCGCCCATCCGGTCTTTTCGCCGGCGACGGGCGCGCGGTTACGCGGTTCCGCCGAGGGCGAACAACGGCGAAAATCGCCGGCCTCATGGCGGCCGCGCGCCGCGTAACCGGTGGCGAAACCCGGTCGAAGGGGCTGCATCGGGACGACGGTGTCCCGTCCTCAAGGATGTCCGATCATGCGCCACCGCCTCGCCGCCACCGCCTCCCTGCTGCTCGCCGCCTTCGCTCTGTCGGCACCGGTCCACGCCGCCGAATCGATGTCGAAGGACGCGATGATGAAGAAGGACTCCATGGCCAAGGATTCGATGCATAAGGATTCGATGGCCAAGGAGTCCGGGCACAAGGACTCCATGCATAAGGACGCGAAGAGCAAGGACGCGATGAAGGCCGACCCGATGAAGAAGTAGGGTCCTGCGCCCGCGGCCGGCGCCGGCCGGCCGCGGATCGAGCGGCAGCGCGGGCGCCGTCCGCCTCCGATCGGAACAAATCGCCGTGGGTCCTCCGGATTCGCCGGGTCCGGCCCCTTGAACGGGCATGCGGATGCGGGCAGCGTCTGCGCGATCTTCGATCCGAGGGCACCCCGCGTGAGCCAAGCCGTCCCCCTCGCGGAGAAAGACGGCCTTCCGGTCGCCCCCGTCGCGCGAAAGCCCGGGGCCGTGCGGCACGCGGCCGGCCCGGCGCTGACGTTGGGGGCCCTCGGCGTCGTCTACGGCGACATCGGCACCAGCCCGCTTTACGCCTTCAAGGAGGCGGTGAAGGCCGGCATCTCCGGCGGGGCGCCCGTCGCGGCGGCGGCCACCGGCGCGGTCTCGCTGATCCTGTGGTCGCTGATCCTGATCGTCTCGCTGAAATACGCGGTGCTGATCCTGCGCGCCGACAACCGCGGCGAGGGCGGCATCGTCGCGATGTTGGCGCTGCTCGGCGCCCGCCACGCCAAGGCCGGCACCTGGCAGGCGCTGCTGCTCGTCGTCGGGCTGATCGGCGCGGCCTTGCTCTACGGCGACGGCGCGATCACCCCGGCGATCTCGGTGCTGTCGGCGATCGAGGGGCTGAAGGTCGACGCGCCGGTGCTGACGCCCTTCGTCTTGCCGCTGACGATCCTGATCCTGATCGGCCTGTTCCTGGTGCAGCGGAAGGGCGTGACGGTGATCGGCCGGGTGTTCGGCCCGGTGATGCTGGTGTGGTTCACGGTGCTGGTGCTGCTGGCGGTCCCCGCGATCTGGCAGGCGCCGCAGATCCTGGCGGCGGCCAACCCCTGGCGGGCGGTGGACTTCCTGTTCCATGCCGGCTGGCACGTGTCGTTCCTGATGCTCGGCGCGGCCTTCCTCGCGGTCACCGGCGGGGAGGCGATGTATGCCGACCTCGGGCATTTCGGCGCCCCGGCGATCCGCACCGCCTGGTTCGGCCTCGTGCTCCCGGCGCTGCTGATCCACTATTGCGGGCAGGGCGCGCTGCTCATCGCCGAGCCGGACGCCATCGAGAACCCGTTCTACCGGCTCGCGCCGGACTGGGCGCACTATCCCCTCGTGGCGCTGGCCACCATGGCCACGGTCATCGCCTCGCAGGCGGTGATCTCCGGCGTGTATTCGCTGACGCAGCAGGCGATCCAGCTCGGCTTCATGCCGACGATGCGGGTGGTCCACACCGACCGGGACGAGCGGGGGCAGATCTACGTGCCGGCGGTGAACTGGCTGCTCGCCCTCGCCACCCTCGTGGCCGTCGTCGTGTTCGGCTCCTCCGATGCGCTGGCCGGCGCCTACGGCATCGCCGTCTCGGCGCTGATGGGCATCACCACGCTGCTCGCCGCGCTGATCGCCCTGCGCTGGGGCTACAGCCTGGCCGCGGTGCTCGCGGTCAACGGCTTCTTCCTGGCCATCGACCTCGTGTTCCTGGCGGCCAACAGCACGAAGCTGCTCGAGGGCGGCTGGTTCCCGCTGGTTCTCGCCTTCACGGTGGCCTTCCTGATGCTGACCTGGATGAAGGGCAACCGGGTGCTGGAGGCGGTGCGCGAGCCCCTGCGCCAGAAGGAGTCCGCGTTCCTCGCCCGCCTCGCCTCGCATCCTCCGGTGACGCTGCCCGGCACCGCCGCCTTCCTGTCGGCGGCGAGCGAGGGCATCCCGATGGCGCTCGGGCGCCTGGTCGAGCGCAGCCGCTGCCTGCACGAGCGCATCCTGCTGATCACCGTGATCTACGAGGAGGAGCCGATCGTGCCGGCCACGCAGCGTGCGCAGGTGACGCTCGTGGCCTCGGGCATCCGCAAGGCGATCTCGCAATACACCCCCGGCATGGAGCGCGTGGTGCTGCATTACGGCTTCATGCAGACGGCCTCGATCCCGGAAGGGCTGCAATGCGCGGTGGCCAGCGGCCTGCTGCCGGCGGAGTTCATCGAGGACATCACCTACTTCGTCGGCCACGAGGCGATCATCCCCTCGCCCACCAACCCCGGCATGTACAGCTGGCGCGAGGGCCTCTACGCCTTCATGAAGCGCAACGCCGAGCGAACCGGCGCGCATTTCGGGCTGCCGACGCGACAGGTGGTCGAGGTGGGGACCGAGATCGAGATCTAGACGGCTCGTCGTCCGTCCCTCCCCCGCGGAGGGGGAGGGCGCGCATCCGTCTCAATCCACCGCGAGCCGATAGCCCACGCCGCGCACGGTCTGCAGGAAGGTCGGGTTGGCCGGGTCGACCTCGGTCTTGCGGCGCAGGCGGTTGATCTGCACGTCGATGGTGCGCTCGGCGGCCAGCCCCCCGGCGCCGGCCAGCGCCTCGCGCTCGACGTTGGCGCCGTGCGCGCCGGCCAGGATCGTCAGGATCTCGCGCTCGCGCTCGGTGATGCGGATCATCTCGTCCTCGCGCCTCAGCTCGCCGCGCTCGATCCGGTAGGAGAACGGCCCGAACGTCACCACGTCGCCGGTGCCGGTGTCGCGGCGGGGGCCGGACGCCCGGTTGATGATGTTGGTGAGCCGGAGCGTCAGCTCCCGCGGCTCGAACGGTTTCGGCAGGTAGTCGTCGGCGCCGATCTCCAGCCCCATCACCCGGTCGTTCGGGTTGGAGCGGGCGGTGAGCATCAGGATCGGAACGCGCGAGGTCTCGCGCACGCTGCGGGCGTAGGCGAAGCCGTCCTCGCCCGGCATCATCACGTCGAGCACCATCGCGTCGAAGACCAGGCTCTGGGCCTTGGCCCGCGCCTCCGCGGCGCTGGCGGCGGCGGTGACCCGGAACCCCTGCTCGGCGAGGTAGCGGGCGAGCAGCTCGCGCAGGCGCCGGTCGTCGTCGACCACGAGGACGTGCGGCGCGCCGTCGGAGAGCTCGGTGCGGGCGTGGGCGGCCATCAGG
>NZ_VRUX01000629.1:0-2351 GCF_008039885.1 Methylobacterium sp. WL103 | reverse complement strand
GCCCCCGGAGGCCGCGGCCGCCGCGACGTCCTCGCCCTCGCCGGCGATGATCGCGATCGGGGTGTTGACGGCGACGCCCTCGGTGCCCTCGGCGACCAGGATCTTGGCGAGCGTGCCCTCGTCGATCGCCTCGACCTCCATGGTCGCCTTGTCGGTCTCGATCTCGGCGAGCACGTCGCCCGACTTGATCGCGTCGCCCTCCTTCTTGAGCCATTTGGAGAGCTTGCCCTCCTCCATGGTCGGAGACAGGGCGGGCATCAGGACGTTGACGGGCATGGCTTCAGGTCTCGTCCGTGGGCAGGGAGGGAGCGTCGGGTTCGGCGCGGGGATCGGCTAAAGGGTCGGCCGAGGGGTCGGCGAAGGGAAACAGGTCGTCGAGCGGGAACGGAACCGCGTCGAAGGGCGGCAGGGCCACGGTCTCGCCGCGCGCCACCGTGCCGAGCAGCAGCCACTGGGAGCCGGCGAGCGCGAAGGCTTCGAGCACCCCGTCGGCGGGATCGAGCAGCCACAGGTGCCCGACGCCGGCCTCCGCGTAGATGCGGCGCTTCGGGCCGCGATCGAGCCGCGCAGTGGCCGGCGACAGGATCTCGCAGACCCAGTCCGGCACGGTCTCGACGAAGGCGGTTTTGGGCTCGGCCGGCAGCCGCTCGCGGCGCCAGCCGGCGAGGTCGGGGACCACCACCTGCACGCCGAGGTGGAGTTCGGGCTCGACCATGAAGATCCAGCCGCCCGGCCCGCCGCGCCCGCGGCCGAAGGGTGCGTTCAGCTCCGTGGCCAGGCCCACCGCCGCCATCGCATGGCGCGGCCGCGGCCGCGGATGCGTCTCCAGCGACCCGTCGACGATCTCGGCCACGCGATCGGCCGGAACGGCCTCCAGGTCGGCATAGGTGGCGACACGCAGTGCGGGCTCGGCCATGCGCTCGGGCCCCGCTAGTTCAGGCCGCCGGGATCGAGGCCCTCGGCCTCCCACCCCGCGCGGATGCGGTCGAACGCCTCCTCTTCCGACATGTCGGTTTCCAGGGCGTAGGCGCGGGCCGCCTGCCGGGCGAGGTCGACCATCAGGCGGCCCCAGGTGGCGGGGTCGTCGAAGGACCGGCGCAGCGCCACGCTGACGGCCCCGTCGACCACGGCCGCGCGCAGCACCTCGATGCCGCCCTGTTCCAGGGCGTCGGGCGGGATCTCGAGGGCTTGGAAGGATTCACTCATACCACGTCATGACCCGTCGATCGGCCCGGTTCCGCCCTCAGGCGCGAAGGCGGATCGCATTCACCGGTAGCAGACGGCCTTGGCCGCCTCGACGACCTCGGCGACGTTGGGCAGCGCCAGCTTCTCGAGGTTGGCCGCGTAGGGCATCGGCACGTCCTTGCCGGTGACGCGCAGCACCGGCGCGTCGAGGTAGTCGAACGCGTCGACCATCAGGCGGGCCGAGATCTCGGCGCCGATGCCGCTCTGCGGGAAGCCCTCCTCCACCGTGACGCAGCGGCCGGTCTTCTTCACCGATTCGAGAACCGTCTCGGTGTCCATCGGGCGGATCGTGCGCAGGTCGATCACCTCGGCCTCGATGCCCTGGTCGGCCAGGATCTGCGCCGCCTTGAGGGCGTAGGTCATGCCGATGGCGAACGAGACGATGGTCACGTCGGTGCCGGCGCGATGGATGCGGGCCTTGCCGATCGGCAGCACGAAGTCGTCGAGCTTCGGCACCGGGAAGGTCTGGCCGTACAGGATCTCGTTCTCGAGGAAGATCACCGGGTTCGGGTCGCGGATCGCGGCCTTGAGCAGGCCCTTGGCGTCGGAGGCGGTGTAGGGCGCGATCACCTTCAGGCCGGGCACGTTCGAGTACCACGCCGAATAGTCGTGGCTGTGCTGGGCGCCGACGCGGGCTGCCGCGCCGTTGGGGCCGCGGAACACGATCGGGCAGCCGAGCTGGCCGCCGGACATGTAGAGGGTCTTGGCCGCCGAGTTGATGATGTGGTCGATCGCCTGCATGGCGAAGTTGAAGGTCATGAACTCGACGATCGGCTTCAGGCCGGACAAGGCCGCGCCGACGCCGATGCCGGCGAAGCCGTGCTCGGTGATCGGGGTGTCGACCACGCGCCGCGCGCCGAATTCCTGCAGCAGGTTCTGCGTGACCTTGTAGGCGCCCTGGTACTCGGCGACCTCCTCGCCCATGACGAAGACGTCCTCGTCCCGGCGCATCTCCTCGGCCATGGCGTCGCGAAGCGCCTCGCGCACGGTCATGGTCACCATCTCGGTGCCGGCAGGGAACTCCTCCATCACCGGCGCGGCGGCCTTGTTGGTGATCACGGCGGGCGCGGCCGGCGCACGGGGCGCGTCGTCGCCGGTCTTGGCGG
>NZ_VRUX01000628.1:0-2363 GCF_008039885.1 Methylobacterium sp. WL103 | reverse complement strand
CGCTGGCGGGCGCCGCGACGCTCGGCACGCCGATCGTCGCCGGCCTGCAGAACCAGAACACCGTGCCGATGCTGCAGGGCGCCGCCGCCACCGCGGCCTTGGCCTTCCTGTGCGATGCGGCGATGGTCGCGGTCGCGGGCGTGTTGCGGCGGTAGCGCGCTCGGACACGCAAGGGTTCGCGTCCGTAGGAATTTTTATGATATCAAAGCAATAACGTCTCGACGGCGCCGTCGTTGACGGCGCTTGCCTGCGTCGCGGCGGGGGGAGGGCGCGTGCGGATCACTGACGCAACGCACGCCCTCGACAACTTGGCGGATCGTGCCCTGGAACGCATGTGGATCGAACGCACCGTGACGGAGCCGGAGGTCGCCGAACCGGACCCGAAACACCCCGAACGCATCCGCGCCTATCGCTCGGTCCCGGAGCGCGACGGACGGATACTCCGCGTGGTATACGTCCCCACGGAGGGCGGGGTGCGCATCACCACCGATTTCCTCGATCGCAGCCGGAGGCTCCCACGTGAAGTCGCGGTATGACGCTGAGACCGATGCGCTCTACGTCCGCTTCGCGGATGCTCCGGTGGTCGAGAGCGAGGAAGTCCGTCCCGGCCTCATCATCGATCTCGATGCGGCCGGACGGATCGTGGCGGTCGAGATCCTCGATGCGTCCGAGCACCGTTCGACCGGTGTGGAGCTCGATCACCTCTCGGCCGCCTGACCGCTAATCCTCCTTGAACGACACCTTCGCCCCGCGCGAGACGTGGGCGGCGAGGTCGCGGGCGTTCCAGTTGGTCAGGCGGATGCAGCCGTGCGACTCGGTCTTGCCGACCTTCTCGGGCTCCGGCGTGCCGTGGATGCCGTAGGAGGGGATCGCGAGGTCGATCCAGACCAGGCCGACGGGGTTGTTCGGGCCGGGGCGGATCGAGAACTTCTTGTGGGTCTTCACGCCCTTGAAGCGATACTTCGGATCGTAGGTGTAGGATGGGTCGAAGGCGACGCCCTTCACCTTGGTCTCGCCGCTCGGCGCAGGCTTCTCCTCGCTGCCGATCGAGGCGGGGTAATAGGCCAGGAGCTTGCCCGCCTTGTCGAAGGCGCGCACGTCGCGGCTGCTCTTGTCGACCTCGACGCGGTCGACCTTCGGCTCCCGCGGCAGGTCCTTGGCCTTGGGCTTGTCGAGGCCCATCGGCTGGACGCCGGCGACCAGGACCACCGTACCGGCCTTGTCCAGCGGCTTGTCCGGGTTGAGCTGGCTCAGGAGGTCGCGGCTCATGTGCAAGCGCTCGGCCAGCATTTCACGCGGGTTGGTGTAGCCCATCGACTCGAGGTCGGCCTGCGCCTCCATCTTGGGCGGGATCTTCTCGACGTAGGGGCCGGCCGCGTCCGCCTCGGTGATGGTGTAGTCGGTCACCACCGGGTCGCCGCCGGCGCCGGCGAGCTTGTCGAAGACGTCCTTGGTCAGCGTCTTCGTCGCGGGCAGGCCCTGCGCCACCGCGTAGGCCGAGAGCGCGCCTTGCAGGTTCTCGCCGTCACGCCCGTCGATCGCACCGGGGAAGAACCGCGCCCGGTCGAGCAGAACCTGCACCTTGATCGTCAGCGGATCGGGCTGGTCGTCCGCCTTCGACGCGGCGGATTTCTTGGTCTCGTCCTGGCTTGCACCCTTCTTGCCGTCTTTGAGGGGCTCGGCGAAGGTCGCGTCCCGGATCGCCTGCGCGCTCGGCGGCGCAGGCTCGTCCTTGCCCGACCCCTTGCCCGAACCCTGGGCCGCCGCGACGCCGGGGACGGCAAGGCAGGCCAGGGCGATGACCGCGAGGCTGGTCCGCGTCGTCAATCCGCACGTCATGGTCGAGGCTCCCGGAGCCGGTTCGCTCCACGGCGATCAAGCGTCGGCGACGGGTGGGCGTTCCGCGCCAAACGGCACGGCGGCATCAGGTTTTCGCGAACGGCCCCGCTGGCACAGCTCACTGGCACAGCCGGCGCCCGGCCGCCCGCTCGCGCTCGTCGAGATGGAAGTGGTTGGCGTGCGCCGCGTTGGAGCCGGGGCCGAGCACCGTGCGGAAGAACCCGCAGGCCCGCGACCGCGCCGCATCGAGGAAGCGGCCCTCGGCCGACCCGTCGGCCATCGCCCCGACGGCGATCGCCGGACGGCCGGCGAAGGTGAAGCTCATCACGTCGACGCCGTTGGCGAAGGCATGCTCGCTGAGCTTGGCCTCGACGTCGTGGTTCTGCCCGCGGCACTCGTAGGAGGTGCCGATCGCGATCCCCGCCAGCGGCTGCTTCAGCTCGCGCTCGGCCGCGACCTGGACCTCGGTCGTCCAGCGCGCCAGCGCCTCGGCGGCGGCGCAGGTCAGGGTCGCCGGCTGCGGC
>NZ_VRUX01000627.1:0-2364 GCF_008039885.1 Methylobacterium sp. WL103 | reverse complement strand
CTGCAGGGGGTCTCGCCCCCCGGCGGGCGCTGGCTCAAGCTCTACGCCGCCGACATCGGCCGCGGGCCGGACGGGGCGTGGCGGGTGCTGGCCGACCGGACGCAGGCGCCCTCCGGCCTCGGCTACGCCCTGGAGAACCGGATGGTGCTCGGCCGCACCTTCCCGGACGTGCTCGAAAGCCTGCAGGTCGAGCGCTTCCCCGCCTTCTTCCAGGCGTTCCGCGAGGGCCTGGCGTCCGGCGCCGCGCGCTCGGACCCGCGCATCTGCCTGCTGACGTCGGGTCCCTACAGCAGCACCTACGTCGAGCAGGCCGCGCTCGCGCGCTATCTCGGCCTGATGCTCGTGGAGGGCGACGACCTCGTCATGCAGGACGGGTGCCTGCACGTGCGCACCGTCTCCGGCCTGAAGCGGGCCGACGCGGTCTGGCGCCGGATCGACGGCGACTTCCTCGATCCGCTGGAACTCAACCCGGCCTCGCGGCTCGGCATCCCCGGGGTGATCGAGGCCTTGCGCAACGGCAGCCTGGTGATGGCCAACATGCCGGGCTCCGGCGTGGTCGAGTCGGCGGCCCTCAGCCCCTATCTCGACGGCATCGCCCAGCGCCTCCTCGGCGAGGGCCTGAAGCTGAAGAGCCCGCCGGCCTGGTGGTGCGGCGATCCCGCCGGGCTCGCCCACGTCCGGGACAACCTCGACGCGATGACGCTGCGCCCGGCCGCCACGCCGCAGCGCGGGGCGGGGCGCGACGCGATCCTCGGGCCGCAGGCGCTCGCGGCCGAACGCGAGCGGGTGCTCGCGGCCTTCCGGGACCGGCCGTTCGACTTCGTGGGCCAGGACCTCGGCCCGCTCTCGACCATGCCGGCCTGGGAGCGGACCGACCGGGGCCTGCACCTCGTCCCCCGCCCCTTCGCGCTCCGCGTCTTCGCGGCCCGCACCCCCGACGGCTGGCGGGTCATGCCGGGCGGCTTCTGTCGCGTCTCAGAACGCGAGAACGTCGACCCGATCGAGATGCGCCTCGGCATCCGCTCGGCCGACGTCTGGATCCTCTCCGAGAACCCGGTCGACGTCCGGCATCTCGGGCAGCAGGCCACGCCGCGGGTGCGGCGCATCTCCGGTCACCTGCCCTCGCGGGCGGCCGACAGCCTGTTCTGGTTCGGCCGCTACGTCGAGCGCGCGGAGGCGGTGATCCGCCTGACGCTGGCGCATCTGCGCAGCGTGGGCGACGCCGTCGTCACCGACATCTCGGGCGACACCGAGGCCCCCACCGCCTTGCGCATCCGCGCGCTGCTGGAGGAATGGGGCGCGACCCGGTCCGCTGACATGCCGACCGCGGCGCTGGCGCAGGAGGCCCTGGTCGGGCGCGAGGTGCACGGCTCGGCCCGCGCCCACGTGATCTCGGCGCGCACCAACGCGGCGACCCTGCGCGCCCGGCTCTCGGGCGAGGCGTGGCGGGTGCTCGCCGACCTGATCGACCTGCTCTCCCTCGACGCCGCCCGCGCGTTCACCGAATCGCAGCTGCTCGGGCGGGCCGAGCGGGCGCTGAGCCACATCGCGGCGCTCTCCGGGCTGACGCACGAGAACATGAACCGCGCCGCCGGATGGCACTTCGTCGACCTCGGGCGGCGGATCGAGCGGGCGATCAACACCAGCGCCTTCACCCTGGCCTTCGCCCACGACGAGGCCGGGGCCGACTGCCTCGGCGTGCTGCTGTCGCTCACCGATTCGCAGGTCACCTACGGCGCGCGCTACATGCAGGGCGTGGCCCTCGACCCCGTGCGCGACATGGTGCTCCTCGACCCCTACAACCCGCGCTCGGTCGCCTTCCAGGCGGAGGCGATCGGCCGGCACCTGGCCGAGCTGCCGGCGCTTTCGGCCGACGGCATCCCCGAGCCGCATTGCCGGCTGGCCGCACGGATCGTGGCGGCGCTGCGCAGCGGTGAGGCCGCCGACTTCGACGTCGTCGGGCTGACGCGGATCGAGGACGACCTGGAGCGGCTCGCCGACACCATCGCCGGCCGCTACTTCCCCAACGGACCCCACGCCCTGCGGCCCGAGAAGCTGGCGGGGCTGGCGTGATCTACACGCTGCGCCACGTCACCACCTACACCTACGCGAAGCCCGTGAGCTTCGCGCGCTGCTCGCTGCGCCTGAAGCCCGCCGAGGGCGAGGGCCAGTCGGTGATCGAGAGCGTGGTGACGATCGACCCGAGCCCGGCCACCGCGGTGATCCGGCGCGACACGTTCGGCATCGAGACCGTGGGCATCACCCTGGACGCGCCGCACACCCGGTTCCGGGTCGAGGCGCTGTCGAAGGTGCGGGTCGAGCGCGCGCCGCCGCCCGCCCCCGAATCCGGCCGCGGCTGGGAGG
>NZ_VRUX01000626.1:0-2365 GCF_008039885.1 Methylobacterium sp. WL103 | reverse complement strand
CCCCACCGGCGTGCCGATGGCCTTCGACCACCGCCGGGTGCTCGCCACCGCGATCGGGCGCCTGCGCGGCAAGATCAAGTATCGCCCGGTGGTGTTCGAGCTGATGCCGCCGCACTTCACGCTGCTGCAGCTCCAGCGCACCGTCGAGGCGTTGTCGGGCGCGCAGCTTCATAAGCAGAACTTCCGCCGCCTGGTGGCGCAGCAGGGGCTGGTGGAGGAGACCGAGGGCGTCACCAGCGGCACCGCCGGCCGTCCTGCGCGGCTCGTGCGCTTCCGCCGCGAAGTGCTGCTCGAACGCCCCGCGCCCGGGCTGCGCCTGACGCCGTCGCGGCGCGCCCAGTAGCGCCAAGTCACGCCATGAACGGCCGATACCAATCCTGGTCCTTAGCCGACGTTGTATTCTTGAATGTTGCTTTCCGGCAACGCTGGATCGGCGTGAATATTGTGACTGGATTATGACGAAGACTCGGCCGTAGAGTTCGATAGTCCTTCGCCATCGAGCGCGACGAGCGGCGCGAGGGGGCGAATCATGGACTTCAAGCAGGGCGTGTCGATCATCACGGTGATGGTCGCGACTTACGGGGCCGGCACAGCGCAGGCGCAGACCGTCAACACGACGCCGTCGAACGTGAACGTGCTGAACCTGCTCGGCCCGTTCCTCGGCCTCAACGGAACGACCGTCGGCCAGCAGACGCTGCAGCTCAACCTCTCGCAGGCGATCGCCCAGAACCAGGGTGCCTCGGTCGCCGACCTGCAGAAGGCGATCAGCGACAAGGCGCTGCCGGGCAGCGCCGCCTTCGCCACGACGATCACCCTCGCCAACGGGACCCGCGTCAACCTCGGGCCGGCCGACAACCTCGCCGGCGGCCTGCCGTCGCAGGCGCCGCAGAGCGCGGGCGGCCTGAGCCCCGTCCAGCCCTTCGGCGGCCTCGGGCCGCAGCTCGGCGCGATCTACCAGACCGGCATCCGCGCGAGCAACGCGACCTCCGGTCCGCTGACCGGCACCTTCAACCTGCTGAACCAGGCCTACAGCGTGTTCAGCGCCGACCTCGGCGTCGCGAAGAACTACTTCGCCAACGGCGCGGCGACGAACCCGAGCACAACGCCGGCCGGCTACGTGCCGGTGCCGGCGGTGGCGCCCGCCGGCTACACCCTGCCGACCGGTCCCTACACGATCCCCGCCGGCTCCCCCGCCGGAACGGCCGGGACGACCGGCACCCTGCCCAACCGCTCCGACAGCGTCCTCGACCTCGCCTACGGCGTGCGCAACACGCAAGCCGGCCAGGACGTCTACGGCTCCTCGCGGCCGATCCAGGTCGCGCAGGCCCGCTACAACGTCTTCGACCCGACGGCACTGAGCGGCATCGCCACCAACCCGTCCTTCCCGAGCGGCCACACGCAGTACGCCTATACCGACGGATACCTGCTCGCGATGCTGGTGCCGCAGCAGTACCAGAACATGCTGCTGCGCGCGTCGGACTACGGCAACAGCCGCATCGTGCTGGGCGTCCACTACCCGCTCGACATCATCGCCTCGCGGGCGTTCTCGGCCTACGACCTCGCCCAGGCCTTCACCAACCCGGCCTACGTCAACAACGCGGCCACGACCGGCACGGCGATCAACATGCCGGGCCTGTTCACCAAGGCCGCGGCCGAGTTGCAGGCCTACGAGGCGGCGCAGTGCGGCGACACCGTCGCGGCCTGCGCGGCGAGCGCGGCCAACACCGTGAACAACCCCTACCTGCCCTCGGCCGCCAACCAGGCGCTCTACCAGGCGCGCCTGACCTACGGCCTGCCGACCCTGACCTTCGCGCAGGCCCCGCGCGAGGCGGCCCCGGCCAACGGCCCCGACGCCTCGATCCTGCTGGCGCCGCTCTACGGCGGCAGCACCGCCGCCGCGCGCACGATCGCCCCGAACGGCGGCCTCTACGGCACGCTGCAGACGAGCACGATCAACCAGATCCTGGTCAACACCCAGACCAACGCGCTCGCCGCCCTCTACGGGACGGACCTGAGCTACTGGGCCCGCCTCGACCTGTACTCGGCCGCGGGCTACTTCGGGAACGTCGCCGGCACCCTGCGGATGGACGCCGCCGACACGCTGAACACCAACGTCGGAATCGGCGGCGGCGGCGCGCTCTACGCCAACGGCACCATCGCCGGCCTCGTCACCGTCAACGGCGGCGGCCTGCTGGGCGGCACCGGCACGGTCGGCGGCATCACCGCGCTGTCGGGCGGCACCGTGGCGCCGGGCAATTCGATCGGCACGCTGACGGTCTCGGGCAACGCGGCGTTCGCGGCGGGCTCGACGTTCCAGGTCGAGGCCAACGCCGCCGGCCAGTCCGACCGGCTCGCCGTCGGCGGC
>NZ_VRUX01000625.1:0-2366 GCF_008039885.1 Methylobacterium sp. WL103 | reverse complement strand
CCCCGCTCCTGCCGCACCCGGTGGCCGACGCGAGCGCCGCGCCGACGAACGCCGCCTTCAGGGCGCTCGCGTCGTCCACCGGGTGCGGCAGGAGCGGGGCGAGCAGGTGGTCGACGTCGACCCCGGCCGTCTCGAACCGCGCGAACGCGGCGCGGGCGGGCGTTGCGCCCTCCCCGAGGGCGACCGATCCCGGCCCGACCACGACCGCACCGATCCGGCCGTCGCCGACATCCGACAGGCGAAGGTCCTTCAGGCTGGCGACGGCCGAGCCGAGCGTGATCGCGAGGTCCGGCACCACGATCTCGCGGGCCTTCATCGCCGCGAGGCGCTCGCGCAGGTCGCCGGGCGCGGCGGGGTCGAGGAGCCGGGCGACGTCCTCGCGCGTCAGGGACGTGCCGCGCACCTCGATGCGGGGCGCGGTGAGCGTCATCGCGCCGGAGACGTGGCGGACGCCCTCGGCGACGAGGCCGTCGGCACCGAGGGCGGAGATGGCGGGCGCGGGCGCGTCGCCGCGGGAGAAGAACTCGGACGCCCTCGGCTTGGCGGGCCGCTCTTCGGCGTCGCGCGCGAAGAAGTCGGAACTCCGCGGCTTCGGCGCCTGCGCCGACGCGACGGCGATGCAGCCGAGGATCAGGACGGCTGATGGCAGGATCGGTTTCATGGCGGAGGGGCGTCCGGGCGTCGCGGTACATCCACGAAGCGCAGCGCGCCGGATTTGTCGAGGCCGGCGGCCGCCGCATCCCCCGACGACGCGCCGAATCCCGGCGGCCCGAAGGGCTTGCCCGCCGCGTCCCGTCAGGAACCGGTCGCGAGCGCCGCCTGCCCGCGTACCTTCGGAGGCACGATCCGGGTGGCGCGGGCGATCCGGCGCAGGCCGACGGCCGCCAGCAGCCCCGCGGCGACCAGGAACGGGCTCGCGACGACGAGCGCCGCCACGACCTCGGAGCCGATGAGCACCGTGAGCGCCTTCACCATCGCGTCGAGGAAGACGAAGAACGCCGCGACGAGCAGCACGACGATCGTTCCCAGAAGCGCGAGCAGGCCGATCAGTGCGCGGATGTTGCCGTCGATTTCGGTCCGCGCGAGGTCGAGCGTGCGCCCGACGAGGCGGCTCGACTCGCGCAGCATCCCGAGGGTCAGCGCCAAGGTGCTCGCGGGTGTGCTCTCGGAGGTGCGATCCTGCATCGAGGGGAGCCGTCGTCCAGTCAGAGGGGCCGGCAAGGGCGCCAGGCAAACGCGCACCACCGCGGCGCGGCTACCAACCCCGGATGCGACCGGGCGTTCCCGGTGGGACGGCCTGCGTCCGGCTTCAGCGCGGCGAGACGGCTTCGAACCCGTCTCGGAGGCGCAGGCCCGCGACCCGTCCCGCATCCCAGATCGCGGCGAAGACCGCGTGGACCGCGCCGGCGACGAGGACGAAGGCGGCGACCGCGCAGAGGGGAAGGCCGAGGAGAAGCCCGATCACGAGCCGGGCGGCGACGCGCTCGGCGAGGCGGCGTTCGAGCCGCGCGCCCGGGGCGAGGTCGAGCAGGCGTTCGTAGAGCATGGGGCACCCGCGCGATCGAGGACGGCGGAATTCGGCAGGGCCGCCAGACCCGAGGTGGCGGCACGAGGGCGACGCAGGAACGCGGGCGACGCAGGACGACGTAATGCCGGGTCAACGACGCTGCCGGGCCGCCGTTGCATGGGCGGCCCGAAAAACCGCGACGGCCGCGTCAGCGCATCCCGGGGCTGGTGAAGACCTGCGCCGCCGGGGCGATCACGACGAGGTTCCCGCACGGCGCCTGGCGCGAGAGCACCGCGCTGGCCACGCCCCAGACGAACAGGCCGCGCCGGTCCTGCCCGACCACGGGTCCGCCGGAATCGCCGAAGCAGACGCGGCCGCCGTTCACGCGGGCGACCGTCAGCCCGGTGCTCGACGCCGCGACGGGCGTCAGGCCGACCGTGCGCAGCCGGCCGACCGTGCGGCCGGACACGCCGGTCCCGGCGACGCGCAGGCTGCGGGGCACCCGGCTCGGATCGGTGGCGAGCGGCACCGGCACGCGGTCGCGCACCGGCTCGGCGAGGCGCAGGACGGCGAGGTCGAGCGACAGGGCGTTCAGGTCGACGTCGACCACGTTCGAGGTCATCTGCCCAGGGTCGGGGCTGTAGCGCGCGGTCACGCGGGCGGTGCGGACCGGCTTCACCGGCTCGCTGCCGCGGAAGAACACGACGAGCGAGCCGAGCGGATCGCCGTTGACGCAATGGGCCGCCGTGAGGATCAGGTCCGGGGCGATCAGGACGCCGGTGCAGCGCGAGAGGTGCAGGCCGTCCCCGGGGTCGGTCACGGTGCCGAGCCCGACGGTGGCCTGCGCGAGCGCGTCGCC
>NZ_VRUX01000624.1:0-2375 GCF_008039885.1 Methylobacterium sp. WL103 | reverse complement strand
CACGTCGGCCGCGCCCGAGCGCGAGGTCGCGGCGCGGTTGCCGTGCTTGGCCACCGGCACGCCGCAGGCCGCGGTGAGGATCGCGGCCAGCGTGGAGACGTTGTAGCTGCCCGAATGGTCGCCGCCGGTGCCGACCACGTCGACGCTGCCGGTGGGCGCCTCGACCCGGACCATGCGGGCGCGCATCGCCTCGACGGCGCCGACGATCTCCTCCGGCGTCTCGCCGCGGACCTTCAGGCCGACGAGGAAGGCCCCGGCCTGGACCGGGGTGACCTCCCCGGAAAGCAGGTCGTCGAAGGCCGCGCGAGCCTCGGCCCGGTCGAGGGAGAACCCGGCGGCGACCTTGGCGAGATGGGGCTTGAAGGATTCCATCGGCTCGACGGGCGGCGCGTTCGCGGGATGCCGCGTCAATGCACGCCGGGGCGGGCCTTGTCACCTGCCGGGTTTCGCCCGCGGCCGTGCGCCTGGTTCCACGCCGTCGCGATGTCGAGGAAGTTCTGCAGGATGCGCGTTCCGTGATGCGAGAGGATGCTCTCGGGGTGGAACTGCACCCCGTGCACCGGCAGGTGCGCGTGCTCCAGGCCCATGATCAGGCCGTCGGCCTCGGCGGTCACGGTCAGGGCCTCGGGGCAGCCGGCGCGGTCGACCACGAGAGAATGGTAGCGCGTGGCGTCGAAGCTGTCGTTGAGCCCGCGGAAGATGCCCGTCGCGCCGTGGCGGATGGTCGAGACCTTGCCGTGCATCGGCGAAGGCGCCCGCACCACGTCGCCGCCGAAGGCCTGCCCGATCGCCTGGAGGCCGAGGCAGACCCCGAAGATCGGGATCTCGCCCGAGAGCTGGCGCACCGCGTCGAGGCAGATGCCGGCCTCGTTCGGGGTGCAGGGGCCGGGCGACAGCACCAGGGCGTCGGGCGCGCGCGCGCGGATCTCGTCCACCGTCACCTGGTCGTTGCGCACCACCTCGATCGCGCCGCTGAGCGGGCCGATCAGGTGGACGAGGTTCCAGGTGAAGGAATCGTAGTTGTCGATGACGAGGACGGAGGGCGTCGGCGCAGGGCTCATGGCCGACGATCTGGCCCGGCGGGCCGCGTCGGTCAAGACGCCGCGAGCGTCCCCCTTCGCGTCGCGGATCAGGCCGCCGGTTTCGGCCCGACCAGGGCGAACGGCGTGCCCTGCGGGTCCTGGGCCTGGACGATCCAGTCGCCGCCGGGCACCGGGTGAGGACCCTGCAGGACCGTGCCGCCTGCCGCCGCGACGCGCTCGGCCGCGGCGTCGATCGCCTCGACGGCGATGTAGAACAACCAGGACGGGGCCGTCGGAAGCGGCGCGCTCATCATGCCGCCGAGGTCCACGCCGTAACGGGCGAAGACCTGGTAGGTGCCCATCGGCCCCATGTCGACGGCCATGGATGTCTCCCAGCCGAACAGCCCGGCATAGAAAGCGAAGGCCGGCTCCCAGTCGCGGGCGTGCAACTCGTGCCAGGCGAAGGGGCCGGGCGTGCCCCGCGGCGGCATCGGTGGCGGGGGGCCGTCGCCGCGGAAGAGCGCGAAGGCCGCGCCCTGCGGGTCGGCGGCCATGCAGAACCGGCCGACCCCGGGGATGTCCCGCGGCGCGAAGGTGATGCGCCCGCCGGCCGCCGTGACGCGCTCGGCGGAGGCGTCGACGTCGGCGACGCCGACATAGCCGAGCCATCCGTGCCGCGTGCCGGCGGGCGCCTCGCATCCGGCCGACGCCATCATCCCGCAGATGCGCACGTCGCCGACCGTCGCGAGGCGGTAGTCGATGCCGGGCATCCCCGCATCGACGATCGCCCAGCCGGCGACCGCGCCGTAGAAGGCCTGCGCCGCCGCGACGTCGGGGGTGGTCAGCTCGTACCAGACGAAGGTGCCCGCGTGATCCGCCATCGCCTTCGATCCTTTGCACGGGCCGGTTTGTCGCATTGCGATCTATGTTGATATCAACGTAGATCGATTCATGTCAACGGCCGTCTCCTTCGCGACCACCGCCCACATCCGCGACGCCTGCCTCTGCCTGCACGCGCAACGGGCCGCCCGCGCGCTCGGCCGCCGGTTCGACGACGCGCTTCGGCCCCTCGGGCTGACGAGCGGCCAGTTCTCGCTGCTGATGGCGCTGAACCGGCCCGAGCCCGCCGCGATGTCCGCGGTGGCGCGCCTCCTCGCCATGGACCGGACCACGCTGACCGCGGCCCTGAAGGTGCTGGAGCGGCGCGGCCTCGCGACGGTGGCGGTGGACCCGGAGGACCGGCGCGGGCGGCGTCTGTCCTTGACCTGTCTCTATTAAAATAATGACCATCCCAACGCAACATTACTTTAAAAAAACGTTGTACGCGTAAAAATTAAAAAAAAAAGGGGGGGG
>NZ_VRUX01000623.1:0-2381 GCF_008039885.1 Methylobacterium sp. WL103 | reverse complement strand
GCCCGGGGCCGGCGGCGAGCGCCGGCTACGTCGGCGGCACCACCGGCGTCGGCGGCACCCTCCGGTCGGTGGATGCCGCGAGCGCCGGGGTGATCTCCGGCGCCGAGATCAACAGCCGCCCGATCACCCGGCCGGGCGAGGTCCTCGAATCCGTGCCCGGCCTGATCGTCACGCAGCATTCGGGGGAGGGGAAGGCCAACCAGTTCTTCCTGCGCGGCTTCAACCTCGACCACGGCACCGACATCGCGATCGACGTGGACGGGATGCCGGTCAACATGCGCACCCACGCCCACGGCCAGGGCTACGCCGACATCAACTTCCTGATCCCCGAGCTCGTCGGCGCGGTGGAGTTCCACAAGGGGCCGTACTTCGTCCGCGACGGCGACTTCGCCTCCGCCGGCTCGGTGCGGATCGACTACCTCGACACCGTCGCGAAGTCCGTCGCACTGACCTCGTTCGGCTCGTTCGGCTACGCGCATGCGCTGACGATCGCCTCGGCGCCACTCGGCCAGGGCAACCTGCTGGTGGCCGGCGAGGCGCAGGTCTACGACGGCCCGTGGGACGTGCCGGACGCCCTGCGCAAGCTCAACGGCGTCGTGCGCTACAGCCAGGGCACGGCGCTCGACGGGTTCTCCGTCACCGGCATGGCCTATGCCAGCCGCTGGACCGCGACCAACCAGATCGCGTCGCGCGCTGTGTCGGAAGGCCTGATCGGCCGGTTCGGTAGCCTGAACCCCAGCGACGGCGGTGATAGCAGCCGTTTCTCGCTCTCCGGCCGCTGGAGCATGACCGACGACACCGGCGTGACGCGGGCCTCGGCCTACGTGATCCGCCAGCAGCTCAACCTGTTCAACGACTTCACGTATTTCCTCAACGATCCGGTGAACGGCGACCAGTTCCACCAGCTCGACCAGCGCATCCTCGGCGGCGGCGAGGTGAGCCACGTCTTCCAGGGCGACCTCTACGGGCTGCCGATGGAGAACGAGATCGGCTTGCAGACCCGAACCGACTCGATCCGGGTCGGGCTGTTCAACACCACAAACCGGCAGTTCCGCTCCGGCGTCCTCGACGACCGGGTGCTGGAGGCGAGCGGGGCGTTCTTCTACGACAACCGCGTGCGCTGGACCGACTGGCTGCGCACCAGCGTGGGCTTCCGCGCCGACGGCTACTACGCCGACGTGGTCTCCGACACGGCGGCCAACAGCGGCAAGGCGCGGGACGGCGTCGTCAACCCGAAGCTCGGGCTGGTGCTGGGGCCGTGGGCCGACACCGAGCTCTACCTGAACTACGGCGGCGGCTTCCACTCGAACGACGTGCGCGGCGTCACCGCGACGATCGACCCGACGAGTTCGCTGTTCAACACGACGCGCTCGCCCTTCCTGGTGCCCTCGACCGGGTACGAGGTCGGCATCCGCAACCGCTCGATCGCCGGGCTTGAGACGGCGGTCGCGCTGTTCCGCCTCGACTTCGCGTCGGAGAACCTGTTCCAGGGCGACACCGGCACCACGGAGCCGAGCCGCCCGAGCCGCCGCTTCGGCGTCGAGTGGACCAACCGCTACGCGGTGACGCCCTGGCTGAAGCTGGAGGGGGACCTGACCGTCACCAACGCCCGCTTCTCGGACGTCGACCCGGCGGGCAACCGCATCCCCGAGGCGCCGACCACGATCGCGTCGGCCGGATTCACATTCGGCGAGGGCCTCGGCTGGTTCGGGTCGATGCGCCTGCGCTACTTCGGCCCGCGCCCGCTGATCGAGGACAATTCCGTGCGCTCGAAGCCGACGGCGCTCCTCAACGGCCGCGTCGGCTACAACTTCGACAACGGCTTGAGCCTGTCGCTCGACGTGTTGAACCTCACCAACGCCAAGTCCGACCAGATCACCTACTATTACGTCTCGCGCCTGCCCGGCGAAGGGGCGGACGGCGTCGCCGACCGGCACTTCCACCCGGTCGAGCCCACCGCCGTGCGGCTGACGCTGGCGGGGCGATTCTAGGCGACAGGGCCGCCGAAATCGGCGGTGCGCGGCGTCTGCCGCATTGACGGCGCGCCGGGCTGAGCCCTAGGCGTGGAGGCATGCGCATGTGGCGGCCAGATTGGCGGGTCTGCCGCGCGGTCATCGCCGTGACCGCGCTCTATGCGCTTGCCCTGCAGGCGGTGCTGGGCGGGATGACGACCGTCCGGACCTTCGATCCGGCGCACGCGCTCTGCCTGCAGGATGCCGGCGCCGACGGGCGAGGCCCGGAGCACGCCCCGCATCACGCGGACCACCTGGCCTGCTGCACCGCCGCGCAGGCGATGCCGACGGCGGACATGCCGGTTCCGGCCGACGTCGCGGTCGCCTGGTCCGCTCCCCCGGCGGTCGACGCCCCGTGGCGTCCCGTCC
>NZ_VRUX01000622.1:0-2383 GCF_008039885.1 Methylobacterium sp. WL103 | reverse complement strand
GCTGCAGACCCTCGCCCGGTCGCCGCGGGCGGTCGCGGCAGGCGTCGGCGGCGGCGTGCTCACCCTCCTCGGCCTCGTGCTGCTGCTGGGCGACCCGAAGGCCGGCGAGCCGCGGGTCCAGCTCGCCATCACCGTTCGCGACGTCGTGCCTGTCGCAGGGCGGCCCGCGTCGCCGGACGCGGTGGCGGCCAACGAGCCGGCTCCGGCACCCAAGCTTCAGAGCAGCGCCCTCGAGGTCGAGTCGGCCTCCGGCGTCACCGTCGTGCGGGCCGGCGGCTCGGCCGCACCCGCCGAGGCGGTGGTGATCCGCGTGCCGCAGGCCGACGCACCCAAGCTCGCCCCCGCCCCCGATCCGCGCCTGACCGAGCGCGGGCGCCACGGCACCCTGCCGAAGCTCGGCGAAGGCCGCATCCGCCCCCTCGACGTCTACGCCCGGCCCGAGGAGCCCGGCACCGGTCCGCGCATCGCGATCGTGCTCACCGGCCTCGGCGTCGGCCAGGCGGCCACCGCGAGCGCGATCGTCAAGCTGCCCCCGGCCGTCAGCCTCGCCTTCTCGCCCTACGGCAACGACGCCGAGCGCAGCGCCGCGCGCGCCCGCGCCTTCGGCCACGAGATCCTGCTCCAGGCGCCGATGGAGCCGTTCGACTTCCCCGACAGCGACCCCGGCCCGCAGGGGCTGCTCACCTCCGCCAAGCCCCCCGAGAACGCCGACCGCCTGGCCTGGGCGATGAGCCGGTTCTCGGGCTATGTCGGCGTGACGAACTTCATGGGCGCCAAGTTCATGGCGGATGCGGCCGCGTTCGAGCCGGTGCTGCGCGACATCGCCGCCCGCGGCCTCGGCTTCCTCGACGACGGCACCAACGCCCGCGGCGTCGCCCGGGATCTCCTCGACAAGGCCAAGGTGCCGGCGGCCCGCGCCGAGGTCGTCCTCGACGCCGTGCCGCGGCCGGAGGCGATCGACCGCGAGCTGGCGCGGCTCGAGGCGCAGGCCCGCACCAACGGCTTCGCCCTCGCCTCGGGCAGCGCCCAGCCGATGACGATCGAGCGGATCGCCCGCTGGAGCCGCGAACTCGAGGGCCGCGGCATCCGCCTCGTGCCGGCGAGCGTGGCGCTCCGCGGCGCCAAGGCGATGCGGGTGACGAAGGCGGACTGATCCCGGCGGCGCCGATAACATGTGTCTCGACGTTGCCGCGCCGGTTGGCCCTCCCTATGGTCGCCGCCGATGAAGACCGACAGCCCAACCCGCGATTCCGCCGAAGACCTGCCCTATCGCCCCTGCGTCGGGGTCGCCCTGATCAACCGGGCCGGTCTCGTCTTCGTCGGCCGCCGCAAGCCGGAGGCCGGCCCCGAGCACGTGTCGGGCAACCTCGCCTGGCAGATGCCCCAGGGCGGGATCGACGACGGCGAGGCGCCCCAGGCCGCGGCCCTGCGCGAGCTTCACGAGGAGACCAACGTCGACGCGGCCTCGGTCCGCCTACTCGCCGAGGCGCCGGACTGGCTGTCCTACGACCTGCCGCCCGAGGTGCGGAAGCAGGCGTGGCGTGGCCGCTACCGCGGGCAGACGCAGCGCTGGTTCGCCTTCGCGTTCCTCGGCGACGACGGCGTGATCGACGTCGAGCATCCCGGCGGGGGCGCCCACAAGGCCGAGTTCGACGCGTGGCGCTGGGTGCCCTTCCCGGAGCTTCCAGGGCTGATCGTGCCGTTCAAGCGCCCGGTCTACGAAGGCGTGGTCGCGGCGTTCGCCCCCTTGAGCACCTGGTCGGCCGGCGCGTGAGCGCGGCGGCGGTGCGATAGGCCGCGCGATGCGCTGGTGGGCGATTCCCCTCGTCGCGGTGCTCGGCTGGTTCGCCTTCACCCTGACGCCGCTCTGGACGCTCTACGACCTCGCCCAAGCGGTGAAGGCGCACGACGTCGGATACGTCCAGAGCCACGTCAACTTCCGCACGCTGCGCCTGTCGCTGGTCCGCCAGACCACCGCGGCGTTGCGCGCCGCCTCGGACACCGATCCGGGCCTCGAGGCCAAGGACCGCCAGCGCCTGAACGAGGCGGCGGTCGGCGTGGCGATGGCGCTCGCCGAATCGATGGTGACCGCCGAGACCGTGCTCGACCTGCTCGACGACGGCTGGCCGCAGAGCCTCGACATCCAGCGACCGGACGGCGTGAAGCCGGCGGGCCTCCGGCTCGACCGTATCGCGCGGGTGTTCCCGTTCTGGATCGCCTCGGAGATGCGCGGCTTCCGCACGGCGGTGATCGTGATCCCGCCCGACGCGCCGCGGGAGGACCAGCTCCGCCTGCGCCTGCGCCTGCGCGGCTGGACCTGGCGGCTCGTCGACATCGAGGTCGCCGAGGCCCTGCGCGAGCAGATGGCCCAGCGCCTCGGGCG